>SKMI01000184.1 GCA_007121115.1 Paracoccaceae bacterium
GAAGAAGTCGGCCAGCAATTCAGCGTCACCCGCGAACGCATCCGCCAGATCGAAGCCAAGGCCCTGCGGAAGCTGAAGCATCCCAGCCGGTCGCGCAAGCTGCGGAGTTTTCTGGATCAGTGAGTCGAAACCAAACGGACGACTTTACCGGATACAATGAAGCGCTTCCTCTGAAGTCTGCTTTGGAGAGTCTCCTCGGGGCCGATGAATGGTATCACTTGAAGGACTCTCGTGATCTCAAGACCTGGCGCAGGTCGCTATTGAAAGCGATGAAGGTTAGTGAGGTTGCGATAGCATCTACGGTCGAAGTCGTAGACGAAGACTGGCGGAAGGCCGCCAGTTCTATAATCGATCACGGAAGGGAAAGCGTTGCCGCGTCGCGCTCGATCCGTGAAGCTTTTTCTGCCTTC
Source organism: Paracoccaceae bacterium (assembly GCA_007121115.1). Classification (GTDB taxonomy): domain Bacteria; phylum Pseudomonadota; class Alphaproteobacteria; order Rhodobacterales; family Rhodobacteraceae; genus Rhabdonatronobacter. Next base: position 411 of record SKMI01000184.1, read on the forward strand.
GCAGCTTGCTACCTGCAACTCAGCTTTCATCAACTTGGTTTTCTTCCCAACCGTGTTGGGCGCGCAGGCAAGGTTGCCGCGATACCAACGAACTGGCGCCTAAACGTCTACCGTAGTGTCCAATACACGCAAACGGATCAACAGAAGCTAAGATTGCTATACGCCAAAGATCATCGGCCCATCTCACAAAAATTGTCCGATCCGATGTATCGGCGCTTACGGAATTCTTGACCGGATGTACGCGATCACGTACACACAAACCATGCGTACCCTCTCCTCCACCGAACTCCGCGCCAAGCTTTCCTCGGTCATGGACCGGGTCAACGACGATCATGAGCCGGTCATCGTGACCCGTGCGCGCGGCAAGCCGGTGGTGATGGTCAGCCTCGAAGACTGGGCCAGCATGGACGAAACCACCTACCTGCTGGCCTCACCCGCCAACCGCACGGCGCTTATGACCGCTATTGCCGATCTGGACGAAGCACAGAAAATCGAAGCCGATCTGGAAGACCTGCGCCGCCGGGAGACGGAGTGAAGCTCTCCTTTCACCCGCTGGCCTGGGAGCAATACCTCTACTGGCAGCGCACTGACAAGGCAATGCTGCGCAAGATTAATCGCCTGATCGCCGAATGCCTGCGCCATCCGTTCGACGGCACCGGCAAGCCCGAGCCCCTGCGCGGGGACCTGTCCGGCTTCTGGTCCCGGCGGATCGACCGCGGCTACCGGCTGGTCTATCGCGCAACGAAAACGGCGCTGGAGATTGTCCAGTGCCGTTACCACTACTGAGCCGCCGCAACCTCGCGCACACCCCTTCCCGCCCCCGCTCCCACCCGCTAGGATACGCCCATAACCAAAGGAGGCCGCACATGTCCCTGTTCTCGCGCCTGTTCGGCGGTGGCGGCAAGGCGGAGGCGCCCGCTTCCAGCGCCCCGCCCGAGGGCTACAAGGAGTTCGAGATCTTCGTCGAACCAAGGTCCGAGGGCGGTCAGTATCGCGTTTGTGCCCGGATAGAAAAGGATGTGGACGGCGAACGCCGCAGCCACACCATGGTCCGCGCGGACACGATGGCCAGCCTGGACGATGCCCGCGCCATGTCGCTGGCCAAGGCGCGGCAGGTGATCGACGAACAGGGCGAGCGGCTGTTTGCCTGATCGCCCCGCCGCGGGCGGCATCAACCCGTCGCTCCTTGCCCGAACAGGTCTATCGCGCAACGAAAACGGCACCGGCGCGTGTCCGGTGCCGTTCTGATGACTTCGCGCCGCCGGATCCCCCCGGCGGCACAGACCGTTACTGCAGGATCCGCCCGTCGATCACCGGCGCGAAGGGCTCGTTCGCCGACAGATACTCGGCCAGCATCTCGGACAGGTCGATGGCGGTGTCGTAGCCGTTCATGCCCTCGGTCGCGAGCATCGCGTAACCGTCACCGCCCCCGGCGAGGAAGTTGTTGGTGACGACGCCATAGGTCGCATCGGGGTCGATGGGGGCCCAGCCGTCGCCGTCACGCACTTCGACCTCGGACACCCGGCCCTCATTCGGCGCGACCGACGGGTCAAGCCGGAAGCGCAGTCCTGCCACCTGCGGGAAGCGCCCGGCGCCGTCCTCGATGGCATTGACCCCATGCTCCAGCGCGGCGATCAGCGTGGCGCCGGTAAGCTCCAGCGTATAAGCCGTGTTCTGGAACGGCAGCACGGTCAGCACGTCACCCAGCGTCACCTCCCCTTCGCCGAGCGAGGCGCGCAGCCCCCCGCCATTGGCCAGCGCAATGGTGATGCCCTGCCCGTCGACCGCTTCCAGCATGGCGTCGGCGACGGTGTTGCCCATCTCGCATTCCATTGCCCGGCAGCTTTCGCGGCTGCCATCGATCCCGGCGGCCAGTTCCGCGACGGGCGTGCGCACCATTTCCTCGATCGGGCCGGCCAGTTCGTCGATCCGGGCTTGCAGGTCTTCGGCCTCGGCGAAGGAGGCATCCAGCAGGATCGTGTCGCCGGTGGCCGAGACCACGGCGCCATCATCGGCGAATTCCAGATCCATCCGCCCCAGATAGCGCGAGAACGCATAGGCCTGCACGATCGGCACCGCCCGGCCCGAGGGGCTTTCGACCATGGTCGCGTAAGCGGGCGCATCCTCGACCGTGTTGGACAGCAGCGTGTGGCTGTGCCCGCCGATGATGGCGGAAATCCCGTCGACTTCGGCGGCGATCTGCTGGTCGCGGCCAAAGCCCACATGGCTGAGGAGCAGGATCTTGTGGATCCCGTCGCCGCGCACGCGATCCACCGCCTCCTGCAGATAGACGATGTCATCGGTGAAGGTCACATGCGGTCCGGGCGAGGAGATGAAGGCCGTGTCCGGCGTGGTCACCGCCAGCACTGCGATCCGCTCGCCGTCCCGTTCGATCACGGTGTATTCCTCCAGCACATCGCCCAAGGGCCCTTCGGCCACGTTGGTGTTGCCGGAAATCACCGGGAAGCTCGCCTCCGCGATCATCGCGGCCAAGCTGTCGGGACCGTTGTTGAACTCGTGGTTGCCCAGCGCCATCGCATCGAAACCGATCATGTTCATCATCTCGATCTCGGCCATGCCATTGTAGGTGGTGTAGAACAGCGTCCCCTGCGACTGGTCACCCGCATCGAGCGTGACATGCGGCAACCCGTCCTCGTCCATGACGGCACGATGCTCGCGGATCGCGGTGGCCAGGCGCGCGGCACCGCCGAAGCAGTTGCCATCGGCCGAATCATCGTCCGAACAGGTCGAGTTGTGGCGGCTGATCTCGGCCAGACGGCTGTGCATGTCGTTGATGTGCAAAACACCCAGGCGGTAGCCGCCGCCCGCGCGCGCAGTGCGCATGGTGAAGGCCCCGGCGCCGGTGACAACGAGGCTGGCGCCCGCCAGCGTCAGGAAGCTGCGCCGCTTCAGCGCCAGCGGCGTGGCCGCAACTGCGGGCCGAATGGTGTCTTTGTCTTTCATGGTATCCCCCTGTCAGAGCAATAGCGTCAGCGTCGGATCGCGGTCGATGCGCGGGCCAACTCAGCCCCACTCAAACCCGAGTCCGTGACAGCATCATGTCAGCAGCGACGAGCAGGCGTACCGTCGCCAGCGGTACCAGCCTAGGCGAGGCCACCGGCAATGCAACGGTTTTATGACAGTCCATGCGCCCCGAGCCGCGATCCAGCCGTCTGCGCCTCAACCCGCGCAGGCGCGCGCCGGAACACTACTCTGCCGCCACCCGCCGCACCTTGAGCAGCGGCGCCAGATAGCGCCCGGTGTGGCTCTCGGCCACCTGCGCCACATCCTCAGGCGCTCCGGTGGCCACGATCTGCCCGCCGCCATCGCCGCCCTCGGGGCCGATGTCGATGATCCAGTCGGCGGTCTTGATGACATCGAGGTTATGCTCGATCACCACAACCGTGTTGCCCGCCTCCACCAGTTCGTGCAGGACCTCCAACAGCTTGCGCACGTCTTCGAAGTGCAGGCCCGTGGTCGGTTCGTCGAGGATATAGAGCGTCCGCCCCGTCGACCGCCGCGCCAGTTCCTTCGACAGCTTGACCCGCTGCGCTTCGCCCCCTGACAGCGTGGTCGCCTGCTGGCCGACCTTGATATAGCCCAGCCCCACACGCATCAGCGCGTCCATCTTGTCCCGGATCGCCGGAACGGCGGAAAAGAACGCCTGCGCCTCCTCGACCGTCATGTCCAGAACGTCCGCTATGCTTTTGCCCTTGAACAGGACTTCCAGCGTCTCGCGGTTGTAGCGCTTGCCCTTGCAGGTCTCGCAGGTGACGTAGACGTCGGGCAGGAAGTTCATTTCGATCTTCAGCACCCCGTCACCCTGGCACGCCTCGCAGCGCCCGCCCTTGACGTTGAAGCTGAACCGCCCGGGCTTGTAGCCGCGCGCGCGCGATTCCGGCAGCCCGGCGAACCAGTCGCGGATCGGCCCAAAGGCGCCGGTATAGGTCGCCGGGTTAGACCGCGGCGTGCGCCCGATCGGCCGCTGGTCGATGTCGATGACCTTGTCCAGATACTCCAGCCCCTTGATCGTCTCGCACGGCGCCGGGGTCTGGCGGGCGCCGTTCAGCCGCGCGCTGGCGGTCTTGAACAGGGTCTCGATGGTCAGGGTGGACTTGCCGCCCCCGGACACGCCGGTGACGCAGACGAACCGGCCCAGCGGGAAATCAACCGTCACGTCACGCAGATTGTTGCCGCTGGCCTTGACCAGGCGCAGCTTCTTGCCGTTGCCCTTGCGGCGGCGCTTCGGCACCGCAATCTCGCGCGTCCCGCACAGGTATTGGCCCGTCACGCTGGCCGCATCGGCCATGATCGCCTCGGGCGTGCCCTGCGCCACGATCTGCCCGCCATGCACGCCTGCGCCGGGGCCGATGTCCAGCACATGATCGGCGGTGCGAATCGCCTCCTCGTCATGTTCGACAACGATCACCGTATTGCCCTGATCGCGCAGGTTCCGCAGCGTGGTCAGCAAGCGGTCATTGTCGCGCTGATGCAGGCCGATGGACGGCTCGTCCAACACATAGAGCACGCCGGTCAGCCCGCTGCCGATCTGGCTCGCCAGCCGTATGCGCTGGCTTTCCCCGCCCGAAAGCGTGCCCGCATGGCGTCCCAGCGTCAGGTAATCCAGGCCAACATTGACCAGAAACCCCAGCCGTTCGCGAATCTCCTTCAGGATCGCCCGCGCAATCTCGTTCTGCTGCCCGCTCAGGTGCTCCGGCACCCCGTCGATCCATTCCAGCGCCTCGCGGATGGATTTCTGCGTGACCTCGCCAATGTGCAGAAGCTTTCCGTGCCCGCCTCTGGCGGGACCGATCTTCACCGCCAGCGCCTCGGGCTTCAGCCGGTGGCCGCCGCAGGTGCCGCAGGCGCGGTTGTTCTGGTAGCGCTCGAACTCCTCGCGGATCCACGCGCTGTCGGTCTCGCGGTAGCGCCGCTCCATGTTGGGGATCACACCCTCGAAGGCGCGGGTGACGTTATAGACACGCCCGCCTTCGTCATAGCGGAACGGCAGTTCCTCGCCCCCGGAGCCATAGAGCAACACCTGCTGCACATGGGCGGGCAGATCCTTCCACGCGCTGCGGGCGTCGAATTCATAATGCGCCGCCAGCGACTGGATCGTCTGCAGGAAATACGGCGACTTGCCCTTGCGCCAGGGCGCGATGGCCCCGTCCGCCAGCCGCAGTCCGGCGTCCGGCACCACCAACCGCTCATCGAAGAACAGCTCGACCCCCAACCCGTCACAGGCCGGGCAGGCCCCCGTGGGCGCGTTGAAGGAAAACAGCCGGGGCTCGATCTCGGGGATGGTGAAGCCGCTGACCGGGCAGGCGAATTTCTCGGAAAACGTGATCCGCGCCCCGTCCTCGGCGGCTTCCTCCAGCACCGCGATCCCGTCGGCCAGATCCAGCGCGGTGCGCAAGGAGTCCGCCAGCCGCGTCTCCATGCCGGGGCGCACCACGATCCGGTCCACCACCACATCGATGTCATGGCGGAACTTCTTGTCCAGCACCGGCGGATCGTCCAGCTCGTGAAACGCGCCGTCCACCTTCACCCGCTGGAAGCCCTGCTTGCGCAACTCCAGGAATTCCTTTCTGTATTCCCCCTTCCGCTCGCGCACGATCGGCGCCAGCAGATAGGCGCGCATCCCCTCGGGCAGGGCCAGCACCCGGTCGACCATGTCCTGCACCTGCTGGGCGCGAATCGGCTCGCCCGTCGCGGGGCTGTAGGGCGTGCCCGCCCGGGCGAACAACAGCCGCAGGTAGTCGTAGATCTCGGTCACCGTGCCGACGGTGGAGCGCGGATTCTTGCTGGTGGTCTTCTGCTCGATGCTGATCGCCGGGGACAGCCCGGCGATATGGTCCACATCGGGCTTCTGCATCATGTCCAGAAACTGCCGGGCATAAGCGCTGAGGCTTTCCACATACCGCCGCTGCCCCTCGGCATAGATTGTGTCGAAGGCGAGCGAGGACTTGCCGGATCCCGACAGCCCGGTGATCACCACCAGCCGGTTGCGTGGAATGTCCACATCGAACCCGCGCAGATTATGCTCCCGCGCGCCACGCACCTCGATGAATTTCGCGTCTGCCATCGCCACCCCCGGACGCGCCCGACGGAGGGCGCAGGCGCTACAGATAACGCAGCCGCCGCGCGCCTCCAATCGAAAAAAGCGAACAAATCGTAAACACACATCGGACGAGTGCTCGCTTGCCCATCCAAAGGCACCCCACGCCCCTTCAGCGCGCCATCGGATCTTCATCTTGCCGCGAAATACCCCGGGGTGAATGCGCGCCTTGCGCGCAGAGGGGCAGCGCCCCTCCAACCGGGGCGCGCTTGCGCGCCCCGGCCCCGCCCAACGCCGCGGTGCGCGCGGGCGTCAGCCCGCGGGCGGCGCGGGGGCGGGAGTGCTCCTTTTCCCGCCGCTCACTCCTCGAACCACCAGACTTCAGGCTGGAAGCCCAGCCAGTCGCCATACATCGGCAGCCGTTCGGGGAAATGCAGCCGTGCGTCATGGGCCAGTCGCGAGACCGGTGAGAACCACAGCGGCACGGCGAAACGCTCGGCCATCAGCACCCGGTCCAGCGCCTGCGCGGCGGCGCGGAAGTCGTCCTGCCCCTCGGCGGTCAGCAGCCCCTCGATCAGCGCGTCGATGGCCGGGCTCTGCGCGCCCATGATGTTGCGGCTGCCCGGCATCTCGGCGGCTTCGGAGCCCCAGTAGAGCCACTGCTCGTTACCCGGGCTCAGCGACATGGCGCGCACCATATGCGTCATGTCGAAATCGAAATCGTTCACCCGCTCGGTATACTGCGCGCTGTCCACGCTGGCGGTGTCCACCCGGATGCCCAGCCGACGCAGCGATTCGACATAGATATCCACGATCGCGCGCATCTCGGACGCCCCCTGCCGCAGCAGGATGGTGAATTCGAATGCCCGCCCGTCGCCGTTGCGCAGCACGCCCCCGTCATCGGGCTCCCACCCGGCCTCGGCCAGAAGGGCGGCGGCGGCACCCATGTTGGCACGGTTGGCAACCGAGCCGTCCGATTCGGGCAGGGAATAACCCTCGACCGCGCCGGGCAGCAGGTCCGCGCGCCAGGGCTCCAGCAGTTCCGCCACGCGCCCCTCGGCCGGGCCGTGGTCCATCCCCAGCACCGAATTCGAGAAATACGAGGTGATGCGCGGGTCCACCCCGCCGGTGATGGTCTGGGCCACGTACTCGAAGTTGAAGGCATGGATCAGCGCCTCGCGCACCCGCCAGTCGCTGAATTTGTCGCGCCGGGTGTTGAACACCAGCCCGGTCATCCCCGAGGGACGCTGATGCGCGATCTCGGACTTCACCACCTCGCCCGCGGCCATGCGCGGGAAGTCGTAGCTGTCCTCCCAGCGCGCGGCATTGCCTTCGCGCCAGGACATGATCTCGCCCGCCTTGAACTGTTCGAACACCACCGCCGCGTCGCCGAAGTATTCGTAGCGCACCTCGTCGAAATTGTGCTGCCCGGCATAGAAGTTCAGGTCACGCCCCC
>SKMI01000174.1 GCA_007121115.1 Paracoccaceae bacterium
GATGTGGCGGCCGGAACGGACGCAGAGCCCGACGACGATGCCGCGCCGCGGGACCGCTAGGGCCGCGCCAGGAGCGCTGGTGCTGGTACTGTCGGCAGTCCCGGGCGCGCAGGCTGGCGAGTGTGAGCGCCTGCGCCACCAGGACCAGACCCATGTGGTCTGCACAGCGCGCACCGGCGACGATCTGCGCCTGTTCCTGACCGATGCGGAGGTCGAGACGCTGGGCAGCTTCACCCGCATCGACGAGATGCTGGTGGAAGAGGACGCAAGGCTGGCTTTCGCCATGAACGCGGGCATGTATCACCCGGATCGTCGCCCCGTGGGGCTCTATATCGAGGATGGCGCGGAGCGCGCGCCCATTGTTACCCGCGAGGGGCCGGGCAACTTCGGCCTGCTGCCCAATGGCGTGTTCTGCATCCATGACGGGGGTTTCGCGGTGATCGAAAGCCGCGCCTTTGCCGATAACCCGCCCGACTGCCGCCACGCCAGCCAGTCCGGCCCGATGCTGGTGATCGACGGGGACCTGCACCCGCGCTTCGTCGAAGGGTCCGACAGCCTGCGCGTGCGCAACGGGGTCGGGGTCAGCGCGGACGGGCGGGCGGCGCATTTCGTCATCTCCACCGGCACGGTGAATTTCCACGATTTCGCGGCCTTCTTCCGCGATGCGCTGGGGGTGCCGCAGGCGCTTTACTTCGACGGCAACGTCTCGCGCCTGCACGCGCCGGGGCTGGGGCGGTCGGACTGGGGGCTGCCCATGGGGCCGGTGGTGGGCAAGGTGGTGCCGGTTGACGGCGTGAACCCCAGCGAGTAGCACCCGGCGCCACGGCTTTGGGGCCACGTCTTTGGGGCGACGGATTTCGGACAGGAGAGAGCGGTTTGGCACGCAAGCGCAAGGGGCGGGCGATTTCCGGCTGGGTGGTGGTGGACAAACCTGCGGGCGTGACCTCGACCGCCGTTGTCAACAAGCTGCGCTGGGCGCTGCAGGCGCAGAAGGCCGGACACGCGGGCACGTTGGACCCGGCCGCGACCGGCGTTCTGGCCGTGGCGCTGGGCGAGGCGACCAAGACCATCCCCCATGTCACCGAGGCGCTGAAATGCTACCGGTTCACCGTGCGGCTGGGACAGGCCACCACCACCGACGATGCCGAGGGCGAGGTCGTGGCCGAGAGCGCCGCCCGCCCCACGGATGCGCAGATCGCCGCGGCGCTGGCGCCCTTCCGAGGCGAGATCATGCAGGTGCCGCCGCAGTTTTCCGCCGTCAAGGTCGAGGGCGAGCGCGCCTATGACATCGCCCGCGCGGGGGACGAGATGGAGCTTGCGGCGCGGCCGCTGTGGGTCGAGCGCCTGGAGGTTGTGGCACGGCCTGATACCGATCATGTCGAGTTGGAGATGGTCTGCGGCAAGGGTGGCTATGTGCGGTCGGTGGCGCGCGATCTGGGCGCGGCGCTGGGCTGTCATGGCCACGTGACCGCGCTGCGCCGGATCTGGTCCGGCCCGTTTGAGGCCGAAGGCGCGCTCACCTGGGCGCAGATCGAGGCCGAGGCGCGCACGCCCGCGCTGGACGCGCATGTGCAGCCGCTGGAGGTGGCGCTGGCCGACCTGCCCGAACTCCCCGTCACGCCCGAAGGCGCGGCGCGGCTGCGCAACGGCAATCCCGGCATGGTGCTGGCGTCGGACGTGGACTACGGCGCCGAGGCCTGGGCCAGTCATCAGGGCCGCGCGGTGGCGCTGGGGGTCTACAAGGCGGGCGAATTGCACCCGACGCGGGTGTTCGTGCAGGCGGCGCGCTGATTGCGGGCGGGGCAGGGGGGCGCCGCCCCCCTCGGCCTGACGGCCTCACCCCCCGGGGTATTTCCGGCAAGATGAAGGGGGCAGGGCGGTTTCAGGTTTTCAGCGCCTTGGTGGGGGACAGGACGTCGATGCCCAGGGCCTTGCCCACCGCGTAATAGGTCAGGTGCCCGGCGTGGGTGTTCAGCCCCTCCAGCAGGTGGGGGTCATCCTCGCACGCCTGACGCCAGCCCTTGTCGGCGAGCGCGAGCATGTAGGGCATGGTGGCGTTGCCCAGCGCGATGGTGGAGGTGCGCGGCACCGCGCCGGGCATGTTGGCGACGCAGTAGTGCATGATCCCGTCGACCTCGTAGACCGGGTCCTGATGGGTGGTGGCGCGCGAGGTTTCGAAACACCCGCCCTGGTCTATGGCCACATCCACCAGCACGGCGCCGGGGGCCATGCGGCCAAGCTGTGCGCGGGTGATGAGTTTCGGCGCCGCCGCGCCGGGGATCAGCACCGCACCGATGATCATGTCGGCGCGTTCCAGCAGCGATTCGACCGCCGCCGCGTCCGAAAACTGCGTGGTCAGGCGGCCCATGAAGACGTCATCGAGGTAGCTCATGCGCGCAATGGAGCGGTCCAGCACGGTGACATTCGCCCCCATGCCCACCGCCACGCGGGCGGCGGCGGTGCCCACCACGCCGCCGCCGATGATCACCACGCTGGCCGGGCGCACGCCGGGCACGCCGCCCATCAGCACGCCGCGCCCGCCGTTGGCCTTTTGCAGCGCCCAGGCGCCCATCTGCGGGGCGAGGCGGCCCGCGACCTCGGACATGGGCGCCAGCAGGGGCAGCCCGCCGTTGCGGTCGGTCACGGTTTCATAGGCGATGGCGGTGACGCCGCTGTCCAGCAGGTCGCGGGTCTGCTCCGGGTCCGGGGCAAGGTGTAGGTAGGTGAAGAGCACCTGCCCCTCGCGCAACTGCTTGCGCTCGGCGGCCTGGGGTTCCTTGACCTTGACCACCATTTCGGCGGTGGTGAAGATTTCCGCGGCACTGTCGACGATCTGCGCCCCGGCGGCGGTGTAGTCATCATCGGTGAAGCCCGCGCCCTCGCCCGCGTCGGTTTCGACGATCACCTTGTGGCCGTGGGTCACGGCTTCGCGCGCGGCGTTCGGCGTAAGCCCGACCCGGAATTCCTGCGGCTTGATTTCCTTCGGGCATCCGATCAGCATGCTTTTCCTCCCTTGATCCTGCGCCGCAGGATTGCACGGGTGGCGCCGAATGTGCTTGAAACCCGCGCGCGCTGTGCGATCCTGATGCGAAGAAGCTGCGGCATTCACCCGCAAAACCCGAAGGAAAGTGCGCTGCGATGCAGCTAGACGCAACCGACCGGCGCATTCTGGGCGTTCTTCAACGCGAAGGGCGCATTTCCAATGCCGAGCTTTCGGAGCGGGTGCATCTGTCGCCCTCGGCCTGCCACCGGCGGGTGCAGCGGCTGGAGGCCTCCGGGCTGATCGCGGGCTATGTGGCGTTGCTGGACCGCCGTCACATGGGCAAGCCCGCCACCGTCTATGTGGAGATCACGCTCCAGGGGCAGAGCGACGAGCTGCTGGACGCCTTCGAGCGCGAGGTGGCCCGCGTGCCCGATATCCAGGAATGCCACCTGATGGCGGGGAACGCGGACTACCTGCTCAAGATCGTCGCCGCCGATACCGAGGATTTCGCCCGCATCCACCGCCGCTACCTCTCGCGCCTGCCCGGCGTGGCGCAGATGCATTCGTCCTTCGCGCTGCGCACGGTGGTGCAGACCACGGCGATCGACGTATAGGCGGTGCCCATGAAAAACCCCCGGGCGCGGGCCACGGGGGTTGATCGAACGGCGGGACAGCGCCCCGCCGGTGGTCGTGCGCTCAGAGCAGACCTTCGCGCTGCGCCTTCTTGCGCGCCAGCTTGCGGGCCCGGCGGATCGCCTCGGCGCGCTCGCGGGCCTTCTTCTCGGACGGCTTCTCGAAATGCTGCTTCAGCTTCATCTCGCGGAACACGCCCTCGCGCTGGAGCTTCTTCTTCAGCGCGCGCAGTGCCTGATCGACGTTGTTGTCACGAACACTTACCTGCATGTGGTCTTCACCACCTTCCTAAGCTAGAGTTTCGATATCTTGCAGGAGCCCGGCATATAGCAACTCGCCGCGCGCTTGTCCACCGCCCCTGCCGCCATAGGTTTGCGAGCATAGCCAGAAGGAAGGGCCGAGCATGACCGAAGGATCCGACACCACCAACCGCCTGCTCGATGCGGTTCTGCCGCATGTCCCCTTCGACGGCTGGAGCGAGACGGCGCTGCGGGCGGGTATGGCCGATGCCGGGCTGGGCATGACTGATCTGCGCGCGGCCTTTCCGCGCGGCCCGGTGGATGCCGCAATTCTGTTCCATTACCGCGGCGACGGGGCGCTCAAGGACGCGCTTTCGCAGGCCGATATCGGCGCGATGCGCATCCGCGACCGCGTGGCCCATGCCGTGCGCAAGCGGATCGAGATCGCCGCCGACCGTGAAGTGGTGCGTCGGGGTGTCACGCTGTTTTCGCTACCGCATCTGGCGCCCGAGGGGGCGCGGCTGACCTGGAACACGGCCGATACCATCTGGACCGCGCTGGGCGATCCATCGGACGACATCAACTGGTACACCAAGCGCGCGATCCTCTCGGGCGTCTATTCCTCGACCGTGCTCTACTGGCTGGGCGACAGCAGCCCGGGGGACGAGGCGACCTGGGCCTTCCTTGACCGGCGCATCGACGACGTGATGCAGTTCGAAAAGGTCAAGGCCGCGGCCAACCGCAACCCGCTGTTCAAGGCGGCCTTTGCCGGGCCGTTGTGGCTGGCGGGCAAGGTGCGGGCGCCCGCGGGCGCGGGGTCGGACAACCTGCCCGGCCGCTGGAGCCCGCCAGCGCAGTCTGACGCGGCACCTGCCGACACCGCGCCCCCCGATTATGGGCCCCCCGGTGATACGCCCTACGGTGATGCGGCCACCGACGCTTCGGCCCCTGATCGCGGGACTTGACCCCGCCGCGCCCAGCGCGCACCTTGCCGCCGAGCAGCGTTCAGGGAGTGGGTAATGGCGGTCAGCAAGGACATCGTGACCTGGTACGAAGGCCAGTGGCATCGCGGCAACGCGCCGATCATCAAAGCTGCCGATCACGCCGCCTGGCTGGGCAGCACCGTATTTGACGGCGCGCGCCAATTCGAGGGCACCCGCCCGGATCTGGACCTGCATTCCGCGCGCATCATCCGCTCCGCCGAGGCGATGGCCATGATCCCGCCGGTGGACGCCGCCACCGTGCAGGGCCTGCTGGAAGAGGGCTGCGCCATGTTTGCCCCCGAGGCCGCGCTTTACCTCCGCCCGATGATGTGGGCGCGCGAAAGCACGCCCGGCATCATCGACGCGGTGCCCGAAAGCACCGGCTTCGCCATCTGCATCGAGGCGCTGCAGATGCCCGAGCCGGGCGCTTTCTCGCTCACCGTCTCGCCCTTCTGCCGCCCGCGCCCCGACATGGCCACGACCGAGGCCAAGGCCGGCGCGCTCTATGCCAACAACGCCCGGATCATGGCCGATGCGCGCAGGCGCGGCTTCTCCAACGCCCTGTCGCTGGACCCCGATGGTAACGTGGCCGAAACCGCCTCGACCAACGTGTTCATGGTGCGGGACGGGGTGGTGTTCACCCCGGTGCCCAACGGCACGTTTCTCAATGGCCTCACCCGCCAGCGGGTCACCGCGCTCCTGCGCGCCGACGGGGTCGAGGTGCAGGAGACCAGCCTGACGCTGGAGGATTTCGATCAGGCCGAAGAAATCTTCGTCACCGGCAATATAGCCAAGGTGATGCCGGTGGAACGCTACCAGGACCGCACACTGGGCACCGGCCCTATCGCGCGGCGGGCGCGCGAACTCTACTGGGATTACGCGCATTCTCGCGCTCCGGCGAAAACCTGAGCCTGAGGTTGCCGCTTCATCTTGCCCCAAATCCCCCCGCCGGAGGCATCCGCCGCCCGCCGCAAGCTGCAAACCCGTGAGTGCAAGCCCATGCGTGTCAACATCCCCCACACCATGCGCGCCATCGAAATCTCCCGCCCCGGTGGCCCCGAGGTTTTGCAACCCGTCACCCGCCCTGTGCCGGTGCCGGGCGCGGGGCAGATCGTCATCGGCCTGGCCCACGCCGGGGTGAACCGCCCCGATGCGCTGCAACGCGAAGGGCGGTATGCGCCGCCCGCCGGGGCTTCCGACCTGCCGGGGCTGGAAGGGGCGGGGCGCGTGGTGGCGGTGGGCGCGGGCGTGACCCGCTGGCGGATCGGCGACCGGGTCTGCGCGCTCCTGCCCGGCGGCGGCTACGCCCAATGCGCGCTGACCGAGGCCGACCACGCGCTACCGATCCCCGAGGGCCTGTCACCGGCGCAGGCCGCCTGCCTGCCGGAGACGTTCTTTACCGTCTGGACGAACGTGGTCCTGCGCGGGCGCCTGCGCGCGGGCGCGCGGTTTCTGGTCCATGGCGGGGCCTCGGGCATCGGCACCACCGCGATCCAGCTTGCGCGGGTGATGGGCGCGCGGGTCTTTGCCACTGCCGGGACCGATGAAAAATGCGCGGCCCTTCTCGACCTCGGCGCCGAACGCGCGATCAACTACCGGACCGAGGATTTCGTCGCCGCCCTGCAGGCCGAGGGCGGCGCCGACCTGATCCTGGACATGGTGGGCGGCGACTACCTGCCGCGCAACGTCGAGGCGCTGGCCGATGACGGGCGGCTGGTGCAGATCGCCTTTCTGCAAGGCGCCGAGGTAAAGCTGAACTTCGCCGAGGTCATGGTCCGGCGGCTGACGATCACCGGCTCCACCCTGCGCCCGCAGTCGAAGGCTGCCAAGGCCGCCATCGCGCGCGATCTGGAGCGCCATGTCTGGCCGCACCTCGCCTCGGGCCGGATCGCGCCGGTGATGGACAGCGCCTTCCCGCTCGAGCGCGCGGTCGAGGCGCACGCCCGGCTGGAAAGCTCGGCGCATATCGGCAAGATCGTGCTGGACATTCCCGAGGATTGAGCCGCGATACCCGGGCTGCGCGGAAGCGCCCTCCAGCGCCCCGCCCGCCCTCTGCCCAATGCACTGTTCTGCCCGCTTCGGGGGCGCCGCCCTGCGCGCGTGGCGGGCGAAAACGATCGGTCCCCTGCGCCATGCCTCTGCCGCACCGGCTTGCCAGCGGATGGGCGTGCTCAGCCGGGGCTGCGCAGCCCTTGCACCCGTGTGCTGTCGATCACCCCGCCATCGGCCAGCATGAGCGAGATCGCGCCTGCGTCAAACCGCGCTTCCTGCACGCGCGCGTACCCCAGTGCCGGGTTGGTGGCGATCACCTCGCCCCGGTGCAGGCTCTCGACCGCGAAGGCATAGTCGCCGGGCGGCAGGGCGAAGCCATCGGCGCCGATCCCGTCGAACTGCAGGCGCCGTGCCGTCGGGTCGATTTCCTGCCGCGCGACCTCGGTGCCGAAGGCGTTGCGCACGACCAGCCGCGCCCGGTCGGCGCCCTGTACCTGCGGCGCAACAAGTTCCACGGGCGCCCCGTTCAGCCGCACGGGAGCGTCGCTCAGCGCCTCCATGCCGACCCATCCGGCCAGTTCGCTCACCCCCATGCGGGCCGAGAGCGCTTCGAGCAGCTGGTTGCTGCGCACCTGCTGCTCGACCCCCGAAAACGTGGCCAGTTGCACGGCGAATTCCTGCGACTCCATGGGGTTGAGCGGATTCTGATTCTGCATCTGCACGGTCAGCATCCGCAGGAAGGTTTCGAAATCCGTGGTCATCGCCGGTGCGGTGTTCTGCGCGGATGCGCCAAGGCGCTGCGGGGTCGCGGCATCGGGGATGCCCTGGGCCGGTGTAATCATCCTGGTGTCCCTTTCCTTTCGCGCGGCCACTCCGGAAACACTGAATTTCGCTCTGCGAGCCGCGCGATGCTTGTTCTGATCCTGCCGCGGGTGTTCTGGTGATCCCGGACCGTCGCACTGGCCCCTGCCGTGTCTGCCGCCGTCGTGTCTACCGCCACCTTGTCTGCCCCTGCGGTGTCTGCCGCTGCCCGGCATGGCGACTCGCCCGGCGCGATGGCGCCCCAGTTGCGGCCA
>SKMI01000150.1 GCA_007121115.1 Paracoccaceae bacterium
CACAGCGAAGAGCCTTGCATTGTAGAGTTTTTTTCGGTGTAAATGTTAATGACTTTGCGCTACGCCGCTTCGTCGCCAGAATTTTCGCCAATTCTCGGGCGAGACGCCCATACAACCTTAACGGGCGATTAACAGGGCTGGCGATACGGCGTGCAAATTGCGGCGGGGCGTCCGCCGCGCATCGACATGGCAGGTATGATGATGTCCCGATTCGTGATCAGTCTCGTTGCCATGCTTGGCGCTGTAAGCTCCATGCTCCTGCTGGGCCCCGAATGGACGGCAAACCAGCAAAGCCTGCTCAGCCAGCGCAGTTTTGTCGAAAACATCGAATCGGGCGCGGTCGCGTCGATGGCGCCTGCCAGATCCATCCGCGTGCAAAAGCGACAGATGCAGAATTGCACGGACTGGCAATACAACACACGGCACGCGTTCTATCCGCCCGAAACCCAGACGCGCCTGGCACAGGTCTGCAGTGACGGTGCGGCCCGGATCCTGGAGCGGACGCCGACAACCTCGGCGGCGTGGATGGCGCTGGCGATTTCGCACTGGAACCTGTCCGACGCGCCCGCCGCGCTGAAGAGCCTGGCCCGCGCGCAGGAAACCGGCAGACATGAGGGCTGGATGTCGGTGCGGCGGTTGGACATTGCATTGCGGATCGGGTTCGATGACCAGACCGAGCCCGCCCTGAGGACAGAAGCCCTGACACTCGGCGCGCGCGAGATGCCTGCCCTGTTCGACGGCAATCGCATGGTGGATCAACTGGTTGGCATATATCAGCGTGCGCCCTGGGCGCGCGACTGGTTCACCGAAAGGCTTGAGGAAGAGCCGCCCGGCATCCAGCGCCAGTTCCTGCGGCGACTGCGGGCGGCATCATGATTCAGGGCCGGACAGGGGCGTCAGGCCCGCATCCGAAGGTATGGCGCCCGCTGCAGGCACATGGCCCGTACCAGGGCGGGCGGGCATGGTGAGCGGGTTCCTGCGCGGATGGATCGGGGGCGGGTCGCGGCAGCCGCCGGACAGTCGGGCGGCGCGCATCCTGTCGGTCCGTCCGATGCCCGCGGCTGTCTACGCGGTCGGCGATGTGCACGGCTGCGTCGCGCTCTACCGGGCGCTCGAGGACAGGATCGTTGCCGATGCGCGGACGCGTGATGCATCCGAGCCCTGCCTGATCGTGCTGCTGGGGGATGTGGTGGATCGCGGCCCGGATTCTGCTGGCATGATCAGGCACTTGCTGTCCCCTGCGCCGGACGGGGTCGAACGGGTCACCCTGCGCGGGAATCATGAAGAGATGATGGCACAGTTCCTGCAGGACCCTGGCGCGAGCCGAAGCTGGCTGGATAACGGCGGTGAGGAAACACTGATGTCCTACGGCCTCTATCCGGACCCCGAACACGGCTTTGCAGATCTTTCGGGCCGGTTCCGCGCGCAGCTTGATGCGGCCATACCGGACGCGCACCGCGGGTTTCTGGAACGCACACCCTACGCGCTTGAGGTTGGAAACACCGTGTTCTGTCATGCGGGCATCGACCCGGCACGCGCGCTTTCGGCGCAACACCCCGCTGACCTGATCTGGGGCGATCCGGCCCGCATCGATACGGCAGCGCCCGGAGATCATCCGCGGATTGTCCACGGCCACGTCATCACCGAGGACGTGCTGATCACGCCGAAGCGCATCAACGTCGACACCGGCGCGTATCGGAGCGGCGTCCTCTCTGCCGTCCGGCTGACCGCCGACGGGGAACCCCTTGCCCTTTGCGTCGGGCAGCAGCCCCTCCAGACACGCCACAGCGCGCCTTGATCCGAGGTTTTCGATGATTCACAGCACCCACATCAACGACCCACTCGCGCCGCCGACGCAGGACGAAAACATCGATCTGCGCAGCGTCATTGCCATCCTGCGCCGACGTGTCCGGCTGATATTCGTGACTGTGGCGCTGATCCTGAGCATGGCTTTCATCTATCTGGCGCAGGCAACCCCGCTTTACACCGCGCGAGCGCTCGTGCTTGTGGACACGATGCAGAAGAACCTGCTGCAGTCCGGGCCGGAAGCAACGCAGAACGCGCAACTGGCGTCCTCCTTCATCGAGAGCGAGGTCGAGATCCTGCGCTCCGATGCCGTGCTCCTGGCGCTGATTGCACAAGCCGGGTTGATGCGGGATCCGGAATTCGGTCCCTCGCTGTCGCTCCGGCAACAGGTGCAGCAGGCCCTGGGCTTCGGAGAGGTCGAGATCGCCCAGGAGCGCCTGCTGAACGCCACCCTGCAAAGCCTGCGCAATGCGGTGACCGTAAGGCGGCGCGGGCTGACAAATATCGTCGAAGTTTCAGTGACATCGGAGGACCCGGCGCGGGCAGCAGACCTGACCAACACCCTGGTCGAGGTCTATATCGACCGGCAGGTCGCGACGAAAAGCCAATCCTATCTGGACTCGACACAGGTGCTGAGCCGCCAGCTTGACACTGCGGAAAACGCACTTGCGCGGTCGGATCAGGCGCTTGCCGATTTCATCGATTCCAACCTGGACGAGCTTGAGGCCGAAAGCGGCTCGGCTGCGGTCGCCAGATTGCGCGCGCAGCTTGACGAACTCAATGAAAGCCGCCTCTTCGCGCAGACCGTGGCGGAAGACTCCATTCGCGCACTGCAGGTCGGCGACTGGTCAATGCTGGTCGCGCAACTGGAAGCCGAAGGGCTTGGCGCGCTGGAATTACAACGTCAGGCACTCGCGCGTCGGCTTGGCGATGTGGAAGCAGGCACGGAGGAAGCGGTCAATCTGCGCCTGAACCTCGAAAACATCGAACGCGAACTGGAAACGCAGGGGAATATCGCCATTGCCGCGCTGCAGGAAGATGCGCTGGCCGCCCAGCGCGAGGCCGAGCAGGTGCGCGACAATCTGCGCCGGGAACTGCTTGGCGGTGATCTGTCGGCCGAAACCCTTTCGCGGATCTACGGGCTGCAGCAGGAAGCGGCGATTGCGCAACGCCAGTACAACAGCCTGCTCAGCCGTATCCGCGAGCTGGAAACCGAAGCGATGGTCCAGATTGCGGACGCCCGGCTTGTATCGGCTGCGATTGCGCCAAGCAACAGGTCATTCCCGCAGACGCAACTGGTTCTGGGCGCGGCGCTGGCCCTGTCCCTTGGCCTCGGGGTCGGGCTGGCCTTCCTGAGCGAATTCTACCTTGGCGGCGTGAACTCCTCGACACAGCTAACCAATATCACCGGCTCCCGGGTCGGGGCGGTCGTCCCGCGCATCACGCACACGAATGACCAGATTTCCGTTGCCGATATCGTGGTCGATTCGCCGATGTCGCAGTTCCCGGAAGCGATACGCCGATTGCGCGCGAATATCGAAAGGTTCTCGCCACGGTCGAAGCGGGGCACGCCGGTCATCATGGTCACGTCAGCGCTGCCGGCCGAGGGCAAGTCCGTCATCACCCTGTCGCTGGCGCGGACCTTTGCGCTGGCTGGCAAGCGCTGCCTGCTGATCGATGCCGACATGCGCAAACCCTCGATGCAGAAACTGACGGGGGTCGATGTGAACGCCGGGATTTACGAATTCCTCATGTCCAATCCCGGCGACAGCGAGACGACGGAGTGCTTCGATTTCGATCCGAAGAGCGAAGTCGGCATCATCTTCGGGCGTGAACGCTCGGGCCAGCCCACCGACCAGCTTGTCCAGTCCGAGGCCTTCCGGACCATCATCGACGAAGGCAGCAAGAAGTGTGACGTGGTGATCATCGACACGCCGCCGCTGATCCCGGTTGTGGATGCCCGCTACATCGCCATGCAATGTGACTGCGCGATCTTCACCGTGCGCGCAGGCGAGACCAGTCAATCCGATGTCCGCTATGCGCATGACCAGTTGCGCGATTACATGCCCGAAGACAGCACCATTCTCAGCGTGCTCAACTTCCACGTCGGCAAGGAAAGCGACTCGAAATACTCGGGTTACTATTACTGAACGGGCGGCGCCTTTGCCGCACTAGGACTGCGGACCGTGGCACGGTCTACGCGCGCATGCGGAACGGATGAACATGCCGCGCGGTCCCCGTAACCGCGCATCCGGGGGCAACCACGGCAGGGTCTTCGCGACCTTCATGACTCAGCGTGTCCGGCGCGCCTCAAGTCGCCCGGGGGACGGCATCGGTCGGCGTTGCGTCCGCGTCATCGGACAGCGCGTCGTCATCCTTATCCGCATCCTCCCCGGACACCGCCGCCGTGAGTTGCCGGACCGCGTAGTCGGCGGCGTCGTCGAAGGGTTTGAGCACCACGCTGGCGCCCTTGTGCAGCAACTCGTCCGCGTCGGCGACCTTCTGCACCGACAGGAACACACGCCCGCGATAATTTGCCGAGCGCAGCCCGTGCAGCAGCGCAAGCTGCGGGTCGGCCTCGGTCAGCGCGCCGCGGTCGCGCGGCACCGCCGAAACCACCGCCTGCACGCCGCTCAGGTCCATATGCGCCACGAATTCAGGGTCGGTGGCATCTCCGTAGCTGGCATCCATGCCCATGCGGCGCCAGTTGGTCAGCGCCTCGGGATCGAAGTCGATGCCGAGCACGCGATAGCCCTGATCCTGCAGCCGCGCCCCGATCCGGCAGCCGTAGCGGCCCAGCCCGAAGACGATGAAATCATGCCCCTGCGGCGCATCGCTCGCCTGGGTATCGTCCACCTCGCGGTGGGCGCGGCGGCGCTCGAAGATGCCGAGGAAGGGCTCGCAGATCTCGAACAGCTTGTGCGACCAGGTGATCATGTAGACCGACAGCGCAATGGTCACGAGGCCGACCAGCGTGACCAGGCCCATCGCCTCGTTTCCGACATGGCCGATGGTGATGCCCATGGCCATGAAGATCAACGAGAACTCGGAAATCTGCGCTACGGTCAGACCGGCCAGGAACCCGGTGCGCTTGCGGTAGCCCATGAAGCCCATGATCGCCACCACGATCAGCGGGTTGCCGATCAGAACGAACAACGACAGCACGATGGCCGGGCCGATCTGGTCGCCCAGCGTGGAAAGCTGGAGCGCCGCGCCGAGGTTGATGAAGAAGAACAGCAGCAGGAAGTCGCGCAAGCTGGCGAGGCGCGAAGAGATCGCCTCGCGGAACTCGGTCGAGGCGAGGGAGACCCCGGCCAGCAGCCCGCCCAATTCCTTGCCGAAGCCCAGAAAATCGCCAAGTGCGGCCAGCGAGGCCGCCCAGCCCACGGCAAAGATCACCATCAACTCGGGCGAGCGGGCCACCCGCGACAGGAGCGGGTCGGCCACGTAGCGAATGAACAGCACCACCGCGCCCACCATTGCGGCGCCGCCAAGGAAGACCTGCGCGACCTCCCACACACCGCTGGTCTCCTCGCCCAGACCCACGCCGATGGCCGAAAGCGTGACCATGGCAAGCACCACGAAAATGTCCTGCACGATCAGGAAGCCCAGCGCGATCTTGCCATGCAGCGCGCCGATTTCCTGCTTGTCCGACAACAGCTTGACGATGATGATGGTCGAGGAGAACGTCAGCGCCACCGAGATGTAGAGCGACGTCAGCCAGTCCAGCCCCAGCGCCAGACAGATCAGGAAGCCGAAGAACGCGGTAAACGTGACCTGCCCCAGACCCGTCGCCACCGCCACCTTGCCGAGGTTGCGCACCAGGTTCACGTCCAGCTTCAGCCCGACCAGGAACAGCAGCACGGCGATGGAGATTTGGCTCAGTGTCTCGATGAACTCCACCGACGACACCAGCCCCAGCGCATCGGGCCCCGCCAGCACGCCCACGGCGATGAAAGCCACCACCAGCGGCTGGCGCAACAGCAGCCCGACAAAGCCGACCCCGGCAGCCAGCAGCACCAACAGCGCGATTTCATAGAAGATCGAGGCGAAGCTGGCGTCCACGGTCGGCTCCCTGGCAGGGCTGCGGTTGGCCTTGGTGATAACGCGAAGCGCTGCGGCGTACCAGTCCGGTCTGTGTCATCTGCAACCGCAACCGGCGCAGAATGCGCTCAAAACCCAATATTGCCGCCTTTCGGACCGCGTGCTAGGGCGCGCCGGAACCGGCGGACGGGGTCCGCCGACGGGATGCGGGGGACAGCCGTGCGGCTTGAGCCGGAAACAGCCGCCGACTGGTGGGAGGTCGAGGCGCTCTATGACCTGTGCTTCGCCCCGGGGCGCGAGGCGCTGTCCTCCTACCGCCTGCGCGAGCGCGTGGACCCGATCGCGCCCCTGTGCCTGACCCTACGGGACGAGGGTGTGCTGGCAGCAGCGATCCGTTACTGGCCGATCCGCGTGGGCGGGCGGCGCGCACTGCTCCTGGGCCCCATCGCCGTGCATCCCACGCGCCAGGGCGAGGGGCTGGGCGGATGGCTGATCCATGACAGTCTGGCACGCGCGCGGGGCCTCGGCTGGGCGCGGGTATTGCTGGTGGGGGATGCGCCCTATTACGCGCGCTTCGGGTTCCAGCGGCTGGACGGGGTGGAGATGCCACCCCCCACCAACCCCGACCGGGTGTTGGGCCACGCGTTGCAGCCCGGGGCATGGGACGGTGTCACCGGACCGGTTACGGCGGATCGGGACTGATAGCGTCCTGCGCGCGGACCGATTGCGCCTTGCGTACAGCACGCGGGATCGCTATATCACCGTCAACAGCGGCGTCCCGGCCTCCACCCCCGGAACCCACCGAAACCTTCGTGACGGGCCGCGGGCCCGTTTTTTCGTTTTGGAGGACACGCATGTCCGACCTCATCGCCAAGACCGCCATCGACAAGCGCCTCGCCGGGATCATCGCCCCGGTGATCGAGGGCATGGGTTTCGAACTTGTGCGCCTGCGGCTCATGGCGGGCAAGACGCGCACATTGCAGATCATGGCCGAACGCCCCGAGGGCGGGATCGAGATCGACGATTGCGCGCAAATCTCCACCGCCGTCTCGGCGGTCCTCGATGTCGAGGACCCGCTGGAGGACGCCTACACGCTGGAAGTTTCCAGCCCCGGTATCGACCGCCCCCTGACCCGATTGAAGGATTTCGACGTCTGGGACGGCTACGAGGCACGGCTGGAAACCGAGGAACTGATCGACGGGCGTCGCCGCTTCAAGGGCCGGCTTGCCGGGACCGAAGGCGACGAGGTGCTGATCGCCATCGAACAGGGCACTGATACCGTCACCATCGGGCTGAAATTCGACTGGCTGTCGGACGCCAAGCTGATCCTGACCGATGACCTGATCGCCGAGATGCTGCGCGCACGCAAAGCCGCCGGCACCTTCAACGAGGCCGATTTCGACGAAATCGACACTTCCGAAACCGCAACCGATACCGCTTCCCATCAGGAGTGAGACCCCATGGCCATTACCAGCGCCAACCAGCTTGAATTGTTGCAGACCGCCGAGGCTGTCGCCCGCGAGAAGATGATCGACCCCGATCTGGTGGTCCAGGCGATGGAAGAGAGCCTCGCCCGCGCGGCCAAGTCGCGCTACGGCGCCGACATGGACATCCGGGTGGCCATCGACCGCAAGACCGGGCGCGCCACCTTTACCCGCGTGCGCACCGTGGTCGCTGACGAGGAGCTGGAAAACTACCACGCCGAACTGACCGTGGAGCAGGCGAAACAGTATCTGGACGACCCTCAGATCGGCGATGAAATCCGCGACGAGGTGCCGCCCGTGGAACTGGGCCGTATCGCCGCGCAATCGGCCAAGCAGGTGATCCTGCAGAAGGTCCGCGAGGCCGAGCGCGACCGCCAGTACGAGGAATTCCACGACCGCGTGGGCACCATCATCAACGGGCTGGTCAAGCGCGAGGAATACGGCAACGTCATCGTCGACATCGGCCGCGGCGAGGGCATCCTGCGCCGCAACGAGAAGATCGGCCGCGAGGCCTATCGCAACGGCGACCGCATCCGCTGCTACATCAAGGATGTGCGGCGCGAGACGCG
>SKMI01000072.1 GCA_007121115.1 Paracoccaceae bacterium
ACCCGCGCCTCCTTCGCCGATCCGGGCGAGCATGTGATCCTGCCCGAGGTGATCTCGAAGGAACCGCTGGGCCCGGTGGTGCGTGACGGCGACAAGAACTGGGAAGGCATCGTGCGCTGGACCCTGTTCGCGCTGATCGCGGCCGAAGAGCTTGGCATCACCTCGGCCAATGTCGCCGAAATGGCCGAAGGCTCCGACAGCCCGGAAATCAACCGCATCCTGGGGTCCGAAGGCGAGTTCGGCGCCATGCTGGGGCTGGACAGCGACTGGGCCGTGCGTGCCATCGCCGCCGCCGGCAACTATGGCGAAATCTTCGCCGCCAACATCGGCGAGCAGACGCCCATCGGTCTGGCCCGCGGGCTGAACGCCCAGTGGACCCAGGGCGGGCTGATGTACGCCCCGCCGTTCCGCTGAGACCATCCGGTGCGCGCCCGAAAGGGCGCGCACCTTGCATTGATGATCCTGCATAATCCCTGAGCACGCCTCTGGCGGCGCGGCCCCGTTCTGGCCAGCGTCAGGAGAAGCCCATGTCCACGACCAGCGACCTGCGAACCAAGTCGGCGCCCCCGAAGCGCAGCTTCGAGTTGAGCATGCTGCTCTATGACCAGCGCTATCGGTCGATCACCATCCAGGTATTCTTCCTGTTCCTGCTGATGCTGTTTGCGGCTTGGCTGGTGGACAACACGGTCAACAACCTGCGTGCGCTGGGCCGGGATTTCAGCTTTGCCTTCCTGAACGCGCCTGCAGGCTATGACATCAGCCAGCGGCCGATCGAATACAACAGCCAGATGACCCATGGCCGCGCCGCGCTGGTGGGGCTTCTGAACACCCTGATCCTTGCGGTGATGGCATGTGCGCTGGCCACGGTTCTGGGGGTGATCGCGGGCGTGCTGCGGCTGTCGAACAACTGGATCGTTGGCCGACTTATGACCGTCTATGTCGAGGTGTTCCGCAACATCCCGACACTGCTGTGGATCCTGATCTTCGGCGCGATCATGACCGAGGCGATGCCCGCGCCATCGGCCTTTCGCGGCGATGACCCGTCCTCGACCATGCTGTTCAACGATGCGGTGGCCATCACCAACCGGGGCGTCTGGGTCCCCGCGATCATGTTCGCGCGCGATCTGGGCTATTTCCAGCTTGGCCCCGTGGCGCCGTCCATCACCTGGGTGCTGGCCATACTGATTATCGCCGCCAGCATCTGGGCCAACAAGAAGTTGATCGATCACGCCACGCGAGTGCAGAACGCCACCGGCGTCCGGCCCAAGACCTGGTGGAAATCCATCCTGATCCTGCTGGGTCCCATCGCGCTTTATTTCGCTGTTCTGGGTGCACATCTGCAATACCCCGAACTGCGCGGCTTCAATTTCCAGGACGGCATACATCTGCGCAACTCGCTGATCGCCATGTGGTTGGGGCTGGGCATCTATACCGGGGCATTCGTCGCCGAAAACGTCCGTTCGGGCATTCTGGCGATATCAAAGGGGCAGACCGAGGCCGCCTTTGCCCTGGGCCTGCAACCGGGCAAGACCATGCGACTGGTGATCCTGCCGCAGGCGCTGCGGGTGATCATCCCGCCGTTGATCTCGCAATACCTCAACATCACCAAGAACACCTCGCTGGGGCTCGCCGTGGGTTACATGGACCTGCGCTCCACGCTGGGCGGCATCACCATCAACCAGACCGGGCGCGAGCTGGAGGGGATGCTCTTGATGATGCTGATCTATCTGGCGATCAGCCTGGCGATTTCGGGGGCGATGAACGTCTACAACTCCCGCGTGAAGCTGAAGGAGCGGTGAGATGAGCAATATCGAATCGCACACCATCGCTTACGTCCGGGATACGATGATCCCCGAACAGGACCCGCCGATCACCGAAACCGGGGCTATCAAGTGGCTGCGGGAAAACCTGTTTTCGGGATGGTTCAACACTATCCTGACGCTGCTGTCGCTGGCGATCATCTGGTGGTCGGTGGCGGCCATCGGGCCGTGGCTCTGGAACATGGTCTGGAATGCAGGCTCCCTGCGCGAATGCCGCGAGCTTCTGGACGGGGCCCAGGGCGCGTGTTTCGCCGTCATCAACGACCGCTGGCACCAGTTGCTGTTCGGTTTCTATCCGTCTTCGCTCTACTGGCGGCCGACGCTGGCGCTGATTCTGTTGTTCGTGGCGCTGGCGCCGATCCTGTTCCCGGACCTGCCGCGCAAGATGCTTTGGTTTTCCGCCGTCTACCCGTTCTTGACCTATCACCTGCTGTGGGGCGGGTCGGTCTGGCTGCCGATCGTGGCGCTGTTGGGCTTTGTCGCGGGCTATGTCGCGTGGCGGCTGGTAACCCGCATCTCGCCGCTGGCCGCGGTCTTTGCCGCCGTGATCGTGCCGGTGCTGTGGTGGATCGTCGTTGCCGCACCGCTGGATCGGTTCCTGTTTTCCGGACTGCCCTGGGGGCTGGAATTCGTGCGTTCGGACCGCTTCGGGGGCTTCCTGATCTCGCTGGTGATCGGCATCACGGGGATTGCGATATCGCTGCCGCTGGGCATCCTGCTGGCGCTGGGGCGGCAATCGGACATGGTGTTCCTGAAATCCGTCTGCGTGATCTTCATCGAATTCATCCGGGGCGTGCCGCTGATCACGCTGCTGTTCACCGCCTCGCTGCTGCTGAACTACTTCCTGCCGCCGGGGACGAGCTTCGATCTGATCCTGCGGGTGATCATCATGGTCACGCTGTTTGCCGCCGCCTACATGGCCGAGGTGATCCGCGGTGGCCTCGCCGCCCTGCCGCGCGGCCAGTATGAAGCCGCCGACGCGCTGGGGCTGGACTACTGGAAGGCGCAGCGGCTGATCATCATGCCGCAGGCGCTCAAGATCTCGATCCCCGGTATCGTCAACACCTTCATCGGGTTGTTCAAGGACACCACGCTGGTGGTCTTCATCGGTCTGCTCGATCCCATTGGCCTGTCGAACGCGATCCGCGCCTCGACCGACTGGCAGGGGATCTACTGGGAACTGTTCATCTTCATCGGGGTCCTGTTCTTCGTCTTCTGCTTCGGTATCTCGCGCTATTCCATGTATCTGGAACGGCGGCTGAAGACGGACCACAAGTAAGGATAGCGTCATGACCGAAATGCAGATCGACCACGGCATCGAGCGCAAGATCGACACCAGCCAGATGAAGGTGACCGACGAGGTCGCCATCCAGATCACCGAAATGAACAAGTGGTATGGCAGCTTCCACGTGCTGCGCGACATCGACATGACGGTGAACCGGGGCGAACGCATCGTGGTCTGCGGCCCTTCGGGCTCCGGCAAATCCACGCTGATCCGCTGCATCAACCGGCTGGAAGAACACCAGGCCGGGCAGATCATCGTGGACGGGACCGAACTGACCTCGGACCTCAAGAATATCGACAAGGTCCGCTCCGAAGTCGGCATGGTGTTCCAGCACTTCAACCTGTTTCCGCATCTGACGATCCTGGAAAACTGCACGCTGGCGCCGATCTGGGTGCGCAAGACGCCCAAACGGGAGGCCGACGAGATCGCCATGCACTTCCTGGAAAAGGTCAAGATCCCGGAACAGGCGCTGAAATACCCCGGCCAGCTTTCCGGCGGGCAGCAGCAGCGGGTCGCCATCGCGCGCTCGCTCTGCATGAAGCCCCGGATCATGCTGTTCGACGAGCCGACCTCGGCGCTGGACCCCGAGATGATCAAGGAGGTGCTGGACACCATGATCGCGCTGGCCGAGGAAGGCATGACCATGATCTGCGTGACCCACGAAATGGGCTTTGCGCAGGCGGTGGCCAACCGGGTGATCTTCATGGATCAGGGCCAGATCGTCGAGCAGAACACCCCGAGCGAGTTCTTCAACAATCCGAAGTCCGACCGCACCAAGCTGTTCCTGAGCCAGATATTGGGCCATTGACGGCACCGCAGGCGCGCTTCATCGGCTCCGACATCTATCGCGGCTCCAGCTACGGGGCCTGGCACCCGCTGCGCATCCCGCGCGTCTCCACGGTCATGGATCTGGCCCGTGCGCTGGGCTGGTTTCCGGAAGGCGCTTACATCAACAGCCCCCGTGCGAAGCCTGCCGCACTGGAGATATGGCACACCCCCGCGTACGTCCGCGCCCTGCAACGGGCCGAGGCCGAGGGCGAGGTGGACGCCGCCACCCGGGAACGCCACGCCCTGGGCACCACCGCCAACCCCGTGTTCGCGGAGGTCTTTCGCCGCCCCGCCACCTCGGCCGGTGGCGTGATGCTTGCCGCCGAACTGGTGCTGCGCGGCGGCGTGGTCCATGCGCCGGGCGGCGGCACGCACCACGCGTTCCCCGATTACGCGGGCGGGTTCTGCTACATCAACGACCCGGTCCTGTGCCTGCTGTCGCTGCGGCGGCTGGGGCTGTGTCCGCTGGTCTATGTGGACATCGACGCGCATCATTGCGACGGGGTGCAACACGCGTTCGCGGGGGCCGAGGATGTGCGCCTGATCTCGGTCCACGAGGAACGCCGCTGGCCCTTCACCGGCGCGCTGGAGGACACTGCAGGCGGCGCGGCCTTCAACCTGCCGGTGCCGCGCGGGCTGAATGATTCCGAGATGCGCGCGATCCTGCATGAGTTGATCCTGCCCCGCGTGGCCGAATTCCGCCCGCAGGCCATCGTCCTGCAATGCGGCGCCGATGCGGTGGACGAAGACCCGCTTTCGCGCCTGCAGCTGTCGAATAACGCGCACCGCTCGGTGGCGCTGGCCCTGCGCGACATGGCGCCCCGACTGATCGTGCTGGGCGGCGGCGGCTACAATCCGTGGTCGGTGGCGCGGCTCTGGACCGGGGTCTGGGCCGCGCTGTCGGACCAGCCCATCCCCGACCGCCTGCCCCCCGCGGCCGAGGCCGTGCTGCGCGCCTTGCGCTGGGACCGCGCCCGCGGCGGCAAGACGCCCCCGGATCACTGGTTCACCACTCTCGCCGATGCCCCGCGCGAAGGCCCGGTGCGGGCAGACCTCCGCGACCGGCTGGCCAAGCTCGCACGGCGCTAGGCCGGTTCCCGATCAGCCTGCGCCAGCCGACACCCCCTGCCCCTGACTTCATCTTGCCCCAAATACCCTCGCCGAAGGCAGCGCGCCGACAGGCTCGCTTCTCCGCAAGCAAGGGCACATCCGATCCGATCGGCGCATCCCCCACCGCCGACGCATCAACGTGGTCTAGGAGGACACCAAGCCTCAGAACCGCGGCGCGTGGTGCAGGATCACCGGCACCACAAGCTCTTCCTCGTCGATCAGATGCCGGTCCAGAAAGCCTGCGAACCGGGTCAGCCGCCCCTCCAGCCGTCCCGCTGCATCGCGCCCCTGCACCGCATTCCGTGCCCGCAGATGCCCCAACATGGCGTTGGTATCCTCGGCCAGCCCATGCAACTCCGCGTCCAGCGCATGGTGATCGCTGTCCAGCAACTCGAACCCCGGAACCAGCCGCGCCTCCAGCCCCATGAGTTGCGGAAAGTAATGCATGTCCTCGATCTTGTGATGCCCATCAAGCTGGTTGAGAAAGAAGCCCATCATCCGCGCCGTCTCGGGCGAAAACCGCTTCGGGTCCGCGCCCCGGTCGATGAAGACCCGCGTGTCCGCCTGCAGCCGCGCCAGCACCTGCCGGAACATCAGGTGACGCTCCAGCCAGAAGCGGGTCAACCCGTCGAAATTGCGGTGCGATTGCCAGATGTCGCGCGGATACTGCGCCAGCAGCACCCGCAACGGTTCGGGCAGCCCTTCGCGCGTGTTCAGATCATCCATGCCATGCCACCTGTGCTGCCCCTGTCAGTCCAGAGGTAGGCTTTCGCGCGGGGTGGCAACAGGGCACCCGACCCTGCACAAGCGCAGGGTGATTGTGCGCCGGCAGCGCTCAGCGCCGCGGCGCGCGCCAGCCCGCCGCCTCGGCCTCCGCGACCGAACAGAACCAGCGCTTGTCCGGGTGGTTCATGTTCACCCGGTCATAATGCCGCGAGCCGGGGACATGATAGATGCGTCCGTTGGCCGAGACATTGCCCTTGATCCGGCAGTTGCCCTCGGCATCGGCCAGTGCCGCCTGCGCCACACGGGGCACGCAGAACCCGGCCTGCGGGTTCAGCGGCCCGCCAAAGATGCCCGCGCCCTCCGCGCGCGCCTGCGCCTCAACGGCGCTGTAACGCTCCAGCACTCCCTGTTCGGCGGCGAAGCGGTCGCAGACCCGCGCGATCCCGTGGCCAATCAGATCATGCGCAATGTCCCGCCCGTCCAGATAGCAGCGCCCAACGATCCGGTTGTAACTGCGTTCGCCAAGGTCCTCGCAGTGCAGCACCACGCCCTCGAATAGCGCCACGGTAGCCTCGGTCGCCCAGCGCCCGCAGGGCCACGGCGCGCCTTGCGCATCGGTACAGGTCTCGGCCATCTCGGGCGCGTCGATCCCGCCCAGCCGAATCCGCGTCCCCGCCACTTCCAACGTGTCGCCGTCGATCACGCGCGCCGCGCCGACAGGCCCATCACTCGGCCGCGCATCCTGCCCGGCCTCGCCCGCCAGCCCGAGGATGAGCAAAACCACGCCCGCCAGTATCAAGACCACCCGACCCATGCCGGGCAGGATGAGTCACGCTTGTTGCATCCGCAAGGGATTTGTTAACCTTTGGTTAACCTTCGTTAACGCTGTTGCCGCCAACCCACGCATCCGCCGCAATCATGGTTCAGCGGCTCGCTCTCTTCATCTTGCTGAAAATACCCAATTCCCGTGCGCGCCATAAAGCGCGACCCAAGCCCCTCAGCGCTGCGCCACCCGCCAGTCCGGATGCACCCAGGGTTCCAGGTTTTCGCGCGGCAGCGGATCGCGGCCCAGGATGTGATCGGCCATCTTCTCGCCCGCCATGATGCTGGGCGCGTTCAGGTTGCCGTTGGTGATGCGCGGAAAAATCGAACTGTCCGCCACCCGCAACCCCTCGACCCCGATCACCCGGCCCTGCGGGTCTACCACCGCCATCGGGTCGTCGGCCCGCCCCATCCGCGCCGTGCCGCAGGGGTGATAGGCGCTTTCGACATGCGCGCGGATGAAATCGTCCAGCGCGGCATCGTCCTGCACATCGGCCCCCGGCTGGATCTCGTGCCGCAGGTAAGGGGCGAAAGCCGCCTGCCCCATGATCTCGCGCGTCAGCCGGATACAGGTGCGGAACTCGGCCCAGTCGTCGGGGTGACTCATGTAGTTGAAGCGGATGCGCGGGGCGTCCTCGGGCTTGGCCGAAGCCAGCTTCACCCAGCCCCGGCTTTTCGACCGCATCGGGCCCACATGGGTCTGGAACCCGTGCCCCTCGGCCACCGCCTTGCCGTCATAGCGCACGGCGATGGGCAGGAAATGATACTGGATGTCCGGGTAGTCCACCCCGGCGGCGGAGCGGATGAAGGCCGCGGCCTCGAACTGGTTCGATGCCCCCGGCCCGCGGCCCAGGAACAGCCACTGCGCGCCGACCCAGGCCTTGCCCAGCAGGTTCCAGTAGCGGTAGAGCGTGATCGGCTGGGCCGCCGCGTATTGCAGGTACAGCTCCAGATGATCCTGCAGGTTCTGCCCCACCCCGGGCCGGTCGGCGCGCACCTCGATCCCGTGTTCGGCCAGATGCTCGGCCGGGCCGATCCCCGAGAGCATCAGGAGCTTCGGCGTGTTGATCGACGAGGTCGCCAGCACCACCTCGCGCCGCGCGCGCAACACCTCCAGCCGGCCCCGGCGCCGCACCTCCACGCCGACGGCGCGCCCGCCCTCGAAGACCACGCGCCGCGCCTCGGCCCGAAGCAGGCGGCAGTTGGCGCGCTTCAGCGCCGGGCGCAGGTAGGCCTGCGCGGTGGACCAGCGCCGCCCGTTCCGGATCGTCGCCTCCATGGCGCCGAA
>SKMI01000342.1 GCA_007121115.1 Paracoccaceae bacterium
CCGGCGCGAACTCCCCGCCGAACACTGGGATCACCTGCGCACCGGAAACCCGATCGAGAGCCTTCGGGCCTGCGCTCGGACCGATGGCGCTTGGCCCTCAGTCGCCACCGTTCGGCACCGGACCGTCCGGACCAGGGGCGCGCTGTCGCAAAAGACGGCGAAGCTCATGGTCTTCAAGCTCGTTCAGGCCGCCACAAAGACATGGCGCCGACTGCGGGGCGCGAACCAGTTGCCTTTGCTCATCGAAGGCGTCACATTCACCGACGGTGTCGCCGCAAACGACACCGAAAACCGCGCCGCCTGATCAGGCCGCATCACCCAAAATCCCGCATAGTTCCTATGCGAATGACCGCGGTCCCCGCCAAAACTGAACGAAACCGGCAGGACAGGCCTGCCCGCTGCGCTGAAAAAAACTGCCTCCGAGCCGGAACACAGCGGCCTCGCAGTCTGATCCGCCCTGTTTCAGCAGCCTGCGCGACCGCAGGCGCCGGTCGGGGCGAAAAACGCTTGTCCAGCGGTCGGATTCAGGCGCTTGTGCCGCCGTCGGTGCATCTGGGCTCGGGGCTCTTTTTCGGACTGGGGCGAGATGACCCGCTGCAACTCAGTTACCTGCGCTGTGCGCCGGATCATTGCGAGGCAGCAGCGGCGATCGACGAGGCCCGGCTCGCAGCGATGATGGCAGGCCGATCGGCCGTGCTGACCTACAGGCCGTCGATCACGAGCCCGCCGGTGTCCTTCGAGATTTCGTTGATGGGGATCACTGCCGCGATTGGCCACGCCCGGGCGTTTTCGCCTTGATCCGCGCAGACGCTGGACAGCGCCGATCGTGGTCCGTTCGGGCCATGCTAGTGGCTTGGATCCTGCTCCTGGCGGCGACCATGCCCGCTCGCAGTCAGGACTTTTCGATCAGCAGTGTTGCCTTTCCGGCATCGGCCTACCTGTCCGAATCCGACCTGCAGGAGATCGCCGCGCGCTACACCGGGCGGAGCATCGTCTTCGCCGATCTGCAGGCGATGCTGGCCGAGGTGCAGGGACTGTACGACGCCGCCGGCATCGTCACTGCGCAAGCGATCCTGCCGCCGCAGGACATCGTCGACGGCACCCTCAGGGTGGAGCTGATCGAGGCGGTCGTCGAAAGT
Organism: Paracoccaceae bacterium; assembly: GCA_007121115.1. Taxonomy (GTDB): domain Bacteria; phylum Pseudomonadota; class Alphaproteobacteria; order Rhodobacterales; family Rhodobacteraceae; genus Rhabdonatronobacter. Next base: position 1,140 of record SKMI01000342.1, read on the forward strand.
GTCGAAATTGTCGGGTTCGAGCGCACCAACCCCGCCTTCCTGCGCCGGAACATCGGAGTGGTCGAGGGAGAGCTGCCCGATTTCGAGCGGCTGGAGCGCGACCTGCGCATCTTCGACATCTCGCATGACATTTCACCCCGGTTGAGCTTCGGAACCGGGGGTGCACCCGGGACGACCCGCGTGTTGATTGACGGCGACGAGCCGGCGACGCGCAGTTGGGTACTTTCGTTCGACAATTTCGGCCGAGAGGAAACCGGTGTCTGGCGTGCATCGGCGTTCATGCGCTGGGCAAGCGTGAGCGGGCGCCGCGACATCCTTTCGCTGCAGACCCAGTTCGCGCGCGGTTCGCGACTTGCCGGGGCAGGCTATTCGATTCCTACGGGAACCGGCGGCGGACGTGTCATCGCGACCGCCAGCCATTCGCGGGCAGACATTGTCGCTGGCGAATTCGAGGTCATCAACATCGTCACCAGATCGGACGCAGCCAACATCGCCTACAGTCGGCCGTTTGGGGTAAGTGCGGCGTCGCACTGGATGCTGGACACCGGCGTCGGATACGAGCGCAACGTGTCCAGCACCACGGGCCTTGCCTTTTCCGACATCCGCATCGCCGAGGTGCATGTCGGCGCCACCTACTCCCGTCAGTTCGCGCGCTCCAGCCTTCGCGCCGGGATCGGGTCGCGGGTCGGCAATGCCAAGGCCGACGGCACCACCGAGACCGAGGGCGCATTCTGGTTGCTGTCCGGGCATCTGAACTATGCCCACAGGGCAACGCAGTCGCTGGTGTTCGAGGCGGATGTCACCGGGCAATTCGCCCGAAACCAGAACCTGCCAGTGGCGCGACTGTTCACCGTGGGTGGTCCGACGACGATGCGGGGGTATCCGATCAACGTGCGCGGGGGCGACTCGGGCGTGATGGCGCGCTTGCAGCTTTCGCTGGCCGAGCAGGTCAACGTGGGCAACTTCGGCTTGCGGCCCTTCGCGTTTCTGGATTCTGCGCTCGTCGTGCCGTTCCGGCAGGACGGCGGCATCGACACCAAGCAGGATCTGCTCGCATCGGTCGGGGGAGGGCTGCGGATGCGGTATCGTGACAACGTTGCGGGTCTTCTCGTGGTTGGGGTGCCGCTTCTCAACACCCAGGGGTTCACCAATACCGGGCGCCCGACCGCCTTCCTTGGCATCGACTATCAATTCTGAGGCTGCGGGACAGGGGCCCGTTGCCATTACGACAGAACGACGGGAGACGAACGTGAAAGACATCCAGTTGCCGCGCCGGGTTCAAGGCCTTCTTGGTGCCTGCACGATCTGGTTGGCGGCGGCGGGGGCGATGGCACAGACCGATGCCCTGGACGCCGGCGATCTGCCGCAGGCGCCCGAAGGCATCACTGCCGACGAGATAGCGAACAACACCGCCTTCGGCGACTGGGTGATCGTCTGCGAGGCGGTTACGATCCGGCGGACCGTCTGCCAGCTGGTCCAGGAGTTGAGCCTGCGCGACAGCGACCAGATGCTGACCCGGTTCATCGCGCTTCCGGTCGAGGATGGCGCGATCCTGGTCGCGCAGCTGCCGATGGGTGTCTACCTGCCAGGCGGTGCCGTCTTTCGCTTCGCCGAGATGGACGATGAGCCACAGCGCGAGATGATCTGGCAGCGCTGCTTCGGAGATATCTGCGAGGCGGCCATTCCGCTGCCCGAAGCGGAACTCGCCGTCTTCGCCCGCGCCGAGGCGATGCTGTTCGGGTTCCGGATGGATGCCGAGGCCGAGCCGATCATCCTGCGCGTCGACGTGAGCCGGTTTTCCGAAGCGTTGAACCTGTTGTCCGAGGCCGTGGTCAACTGACGGTAACCGGCGCGGACCAATCCGCGCCAACATGAAGGCTCAAGCCTTGACGTACATGGAAAAAAGCCTGTCGTCGAAACGCCTTGCGGCACTGCTCATGGGCGGCGTGTCCTTGTTTGCACTGGGGGTCCTCCCGACGACCGCTCCGGCACAGGTGATACCAGACGGAGCACTCGGCACCAATGTCGCAATGGGTGGTCCCGGTGTGACCCAGGTGACGGGCGGCACGATTGCCGGGAATGTCCAGTACCACGGCTTTGACAGTTTCAACGTTGCGTCGGGAACCACGGTCAACGTGTTTCAGAACACGGCGACCAATGCGATGGTCAACCTGATCCGGGGTGGCCAGAGCACGATTGACGGCCAGGTGAATTTCACCAAGGGCGGGGTTGTTGCGGACAGTAATGTGTTCCTGCTCAACAGTGACGGCTTCATCGTCGGCGGGACGGGTTCGATCCATGCCGGCCTTCTGACCATCGCCACGCCGACGGCGCTGGAGATGGATGCGCTCGCCTTGCAGGCGGCGGGGACAGACAACGGGGCCTTCGAGCGGCTGTCGAACGGGGCGATGGCGCTCGCGGATGGCAACATCGAGATCTATGGCCAGATTCACGCCCGTCGGCTGACCATGAGCGCAGGCGCGCGGATGATCGTCGACGGGTCGTTGATCGTCGAGGACGGCGGCGCAAGCGGCACCATCGCGCCCGCTGTGAACACTGATGGCGTTCCCACGGCTGGCGGGGCGCAGGTGCTGGCGGGTGGCGTGATCAGGCTGCACGCGGGCGGCACCATGCGCGTCGGAGGCCAGGCGAAGGCGAGCCGCGGCACCTCGGGCGGGCTGATCGAGGCGACAGCAGACGGCCCGCTTGCGCTGGCCCCGGCGGGGCTGTTCGATGTGGGCGGCGCAAGTGCGAGCGAAGCGGGGTCCGTTGTTCTCTACACCAAGGGCAGCGCAACGCTGGAGCCGGGCTTGCGCGTCGCGGCGCGGTCGGGCACCGGAGAGGGCGGGCGGTTCATTCTGACGGCGGAGGGCGACATTGACCTCCCCGCCGGGGCGGGCTTCGTGGATCTGGACATGGGCAGCGACACGGCGGGCAACGCAGGCTCGGCGGTGCTGCGCGCGGGCAAGGCGGGGTCGGTCTTCGTGATCGGGTCGCCGACCGTGTCAGGCGGCGACATTACCGTGCGCGGCGACATCGCCACGCGCGGCGGCGACATCGCGCTTCAGGGCCTGTCTTCGGTGCTCATCGACAGGGCGACCGTCTCGTCCCGCGGGGTGAGTGATGCCGAAACGCCGTTCGGGGTGGTGCCATCCGCTGTCGCGGGAAACATCCTGATCGGCGCGCCAGAGATCACGCTGCAAGACGACGCGCGGCTCTGGGCCGATGGCAACGGCGATGCGCGGGGCGGCATGGTGGCGCTGGTGGCCGAAGCCAGCGCGGAAGAAACCGTCTGGGCGGTGGGCCTGTCATCGCCCGAGGCACGGATCACGCTTTCGAACGCCTCCATCGTCGGCGGCGCGGTTTCGGTGGTCGCGCTGGCCACGGCGGCGGTGAATTATGGCGAGGCCGGAAACGAGGCGGCAGAGCGGCTGGATGCCGAGCAGGCGGCGGCGCAGAACTCGGCGCTGTCCGGTGATTTCGAGCAGTTCTTCACGGATGCCGAAACCTATATCGAAACCCTGATCCGGCGCGAGGCGATCGACCTCAACAACCTGCTGCCGTTCCGGGCTGCGGTGATGTCCGCCGAGGCGACGATCACCATCGACGCCTCGACGCTGGTTGCCAACAGCAACTGGAAGGGCGCAGGCGCGGACCCCAAGGCCACCGATGATGCCGAGGCGTTCGCGGCAAACGGCGTGCTGTCGGCGGCGGGCCTGCGGCGCGATACCTATGAACTGCTGGCCCGGCAGGTCACCGGCGCCGAGATCGAGACGACCCTGCCCACCGCCTTCGATGCCGCGCAGGATGCGGTTTTCGTGCACGCCCACGCGCAGACCGACGTGACGATCAAGCCCGAGTTCACCGGGCTGGGGGTCGCGGTGGCGATCACCGACACGCATGCGCGGCTGCGCCTGACCGGCAGCACGCTGGAATCGTCGTCCGGGCGCGTGCAGGTCAACGCCAGCATTCACGAGAACCTCGACGTGGCGCTTGCCCCCGGCGACAAGAGGGACCTTGCGGCGTCGGTCATCGTCTCGGTGCGCAATGCCACCAGCCAGGTCGTCACGGATGGCGGGTTGCTGCGCCCCGGTTCGGCGAATGGCGCGTTGCTCATGCAGGCGCTGACGGGCAAGACGCACAGCCTTTCCAACAGCGCCAACGCGGGCAAGGACGGAAAGGCGGCGCTGGCGGTGACCGTCTCGATCGGCTCCACGCTGACCGAGCTTGCGGTCAACAGCGCCATTCAGGCGGGCGACGTCAACCTGCTGGCCGAGACGCTCTATTTCGACAAGTCGACCAAGGTCGAGGCGACCATGGGCGTCACGGAGCCCGAGGCACCGACCGACGACGACAGTGACGACAACGACGGTGCCAAAGAGCAATCGAAGGGCTTCGTCCTGCGGCTGAAGGACAAGCTGACCGGCAAGGACGCTGACGCAGGCGACGGGGACGCCGGGGACAGCAAGCCGGGCTTCGCCTTTGCGCTGACGACCGACGTGTCGCTCGACAACGTCGTGACCCTTCTGTCCGTCGGTGGCGGTTACACTGACCTCAGCGTCGATGCGCGCCCCTTCGTCGCCTTCACTGACGACCGGGTGATCACCGCCGGCGATGTCGTGGCCAACGCCCGCTTCCGTTTCGCCACCGAGGACGAGGGCGGCCAGCCCCTGCGCCGGTCGATCGATGCGGCCTTCGGGGCGCTGTCGGACGAGGCCGACAAGCAGATTGCGGCGATCAACGAAGCCAAGGAAGACGGCGAAGAGGACAAGACCAAGGCCGATTTCATCGGCGAGTTCGGGAACGCGGTGTTCCTGGCGGCCTCGGTCGCCTCGATCACCGGCACCACCCAGGCCGAGATCGGCGCGCGGGCCGACATGACGGTCAGCAGCCTCGATCTGTCTGCGGCGACGATCTATCCGCAGGCCGACGTGCTGGGCACCATCAAGGACAACTTCAGGACCTTCATCGAGGAAACGGCCGACTTCGAGCTGCTCGCGGAGGGTGCGACCGGTGACAGCCCCGAGGATAGGCCCAGTGTTCCGAGTGTCACGGACATCATCGGCACGGCCCTGGGGGTCGTGGATATTTCCGAGATCATGACCACCGAGGCGAATGTCTCGGCGCTGGCCCCGTCCTCGGACGATGAACCGGCGACAGAGGGCGAGACCACGACGCCCGCGGCCGAGGATCAGGAACTCGCCGTCGGGATCAACGTCAACTATTTCAACACCACCCATGTCACGCGCGCGGCGATCCGCGACGGCGCGCGCATCACAACCACCGGCGGTGCGGTGACGGTCGACGCGGCGCACACGGCGCTGTTTCTGCATGCAACGAACTATCCCAAGCAGGGCGCCGAGGCGCTTGACGACGATGTGAACAACGCGGTCGGCGGGTCGTTCAACGTGGTGCGCACCCGAGCCACCACCGAGGCGCTGATCGAGGACGGCGCCAACGTGACCTCCGCCGCCGCGCTGGACGTCACGGCGCGCACGGCGGTGATCCAGGGGCAGCTTGCCTATATGGGCGGATCTGCGTCCGAGGTGGCGATCAACGCCGCCGTCGGCGTCGGGATCATGGAGTCCGAGACGCTGGCGCGTTTGGGCGCCGGGGTGGTTCTGGATGTCACCGGCCTGTTGACGATCGAGGCGACCGACGACTCGATCAACGTCGGCACCGCGGGCGCGATTGCGGCGTCCGAGAATATTGGCGTCGGCGCCTCGGGGGCGATCAACTTTGCCAAGCGGACGGTCTGGGCCGGAATCGGAGGCGGGCCGACCGATCTGGCCGCAGCGGTGCCGGGCACCATCACCGCGGGCGCGCTGACGATCACGGCCGACAACAACGCGCATGACATCACCATCGCCGTCGCGGGGGCGAAGGTCGCGGGATCGACTTTCGAAGACCTGCCTGAACCGCCTGCGGGTGACGGCGGCGATGACGGCGACGGTGACGGCGGCGATGGCGGTGAAACCGGTGCGGAACCCGGCGACAGCGGCGCCGACGACGATGACACGATCATCCCGCCCTGGCTGTTCGATGACGACAGCCGCGACGAAGACGATGACATGATCATCCCGACCTGGCTGTTCGATGACGAGGAAACGGATGCCATCGACGCGCAGAAGCAGCTCGACACCGACAAGCTGGACGAGAATTCGGCCGACAGTTCCGACAGCACCGGCGAAAAGCAGACGACCGGCTGGGGCGTCGCGGGGGCGGCCAGCGTCAACCTGATTCTGGGCAACGCCACCACCGCCGAGGTTTCGGGCGCAAGCCTGGTGCAGATCACCGGCGCCACGCAGGCCACGGCGACCAACAGCGGCGTCGGCGTGACGCTCGCGGGCGCGGCTGCGGCGGGCCTGAGCACCGATCAGGATGCGAATGCGCTGGCCGGGTCCTTCGCGATCCATGTGGACAATCGGCGTGTGCGCGCGCGGGTGCGCGACACCACCCTGACGGGGACCGGGACGGTCACGATCACGGCCGATGACAAGGCCAATGTGGTGAACGTCGCCGTTGGCGGCGCAGGCACCTCGCGCGGGGATCTTGCGCTGGCCGGGTCGGTGGCGGTGGCGGTGCTGAC
>SKMI01000315.1 GCA_007121115.1 Paracoccaceae bacterium
CAAGAATTCCCTGCTTTGCGATTGCAGGGCCCCCGGCCTTGAGGCGGGTCAACAGCATCTGGCTCCTCCCGGAAACTCATGACCCGCGCCCTCCCCGGCGCGGGCAAGATACGCGTAGTGTATCATCGGATCCAGGGCGGGGCAGGCCCGCCCTGAATGCCATTGATCAGAAGACCGGGCGGTCGAACTCGTGCATGTTCTCCTGCGTGATCTTCGGCGTGTCGAAGTAGTTCAGCTTCGGCACATCCTCTCCCGCCAGCACGTCCAGCGCGGTCTGCAGCGCGGCGCGCGCATCATCCACCGGGGACTGATAGACCGAGCCCCAGTATTCGCCGCGCTCCATCGCGTCATAGCCGACGGCGAAGTTGGTGGCGCCGATAAACACCATGCCCTCGGCCCGGCCGGCATCAATCGCGGCGTTCAGCGCGCCGACGCCCATGTTGTCGTCGCCGGAATACACCCCGTCGATGTCGTCGAAGCGGGTCAGGAATGTCTCCATGGTGCGCTGCGCGCGCTCGCGGTTCCAGTCGCCGGGCTGGATGTCGAGTTGCACCACATCGGGGCACAGTTCGGCCAGACGATCATCGAAGCCCTGCTGGCGCTCGATCGCCGTGGTGTAGCCCGGCATCCCGGTGATCTGGACGATCTGTCCCTCGCCGTCCAGCGCCTCGCACATCATCTCGGCCGAGTAGATGCCCTGCTGGATGTTGTTCGGCCCGGAAAACGCAGCGATGAAGTCCATGCCCGCCTCGGCGATGTTCGAATTGGTCACGATGACCGGGATCCCCTCGCGGTGCGCGTTGCGCACGGCGGGCACCAGGGCCTGACCGTCGGTCGGCCAGATGATGATCGCGTCGACATCCTGCTGGATCAGGTCCTGCATCTGGCTGATCTGGCGGGCAACATCGCCGCCTGCATCGAGGACGATCACCTCGACATCGTCGTTCGCGTCGGCGGCTTCGATGAAGGCGCGCTCATAGGTGGTCTGATAGCTGTCGATGCCGACATTGTTCTGCGTGATACCGATGCGGATCGTATCCGCCGGTGCAGCGCTTGCCAGGGCCACGGTGCCGCAGGTGGCAAGCATAAGTCTCATAGAGTTGCGCATGGTCTTCCTCCCAAAGTGTCACTCTTGCTTTGTCCTGACGTCCGAGAAACGCTTCCGACTCGTCCGGAGCAACGGACAGTGGACGCACTCTGCCATCTCCACCCCACCGCCAAACAACAGATTTGTCCAAAACGAATAATACAATGTCCATTTTGGACATTTCACGCGTATGATCGCTTGTCAGTTTTGGACATTTTCAGGAGAGGCCGATGGTCAAGTCGACGAAAGGGGCAGCGATGCCCGGGCGCACAGGAAAGACGCAACGCGTGCAGATGGCAAACGTTCAGAATGGAGATATCTCCCCCGTACCCGCCCGTGCAATGCTCGGCGCGTCGGAAGAGAGGTCTGCCCTGTCGGCCGCCCTTGCGTTTCTGGAAGGGGTCGAGGCTGAACTTGACATGGCGCTGGAGATCGCCGAGCCCAATCCATACCTCAACATGGTCATGGCGTTGCTGCGCGCGCATCTGGACGGCAAGGTCGTGACCGCCACGATGCTGATCAGCGCGTCGGGGGTGCCCTACGCAACCGCGCGCCGCAAACTGCACAGGATGCTGGATTGCGGGCTGATCGAACAGCGGGTTCGCACCCGTTCGGGCCGGTCCTTTTCGCTGCATCCGACCGACCGGCTGATGGCGAACTGGCGCCAGTTCGCCGACCGAATCATGCGCCTGAGCGTGGAAACCACCGGCACCGCCACCCAGGCCGAGGGGGACTACTATTACGGGGCTTCCTACCTTCCGGCCAGCCAGTCCATCGCGCCCCCGCAAGTGCTGTCCGAACCGCTGCAGGTCGCCGGCGGCGTGCGGGTGCTGGTGCATGGCGATCCGACCTTCATGGTGATGGAGAACCTCAAACGCCAGTTCGAGCAGATCATCGGCACCAACATAAGCCAGCGCGCCTTTTCCATCGACCGGCTGCGCAACGAGGCGCTGCGCAACGCCGATCGCCGGGTCAGCAAGTATGACATCATCGCCGTCGACCTGCCCTGGATCGGCGAATTCGCCGAAAAGGGCGTGCTGCTGCCGCTCGATGCCTGCCTTGACACCGACCGGCTTGATCCCGCCGATTTTCACACCGCGGGCTGGATGGCGGCGCATTGGGGCGGGCGACCCTATGGTGTGCCCAGCCAGACCACGCCGGAGTTGTTGTTCTACCGCAAGGACCTGTTTGCCGAGGCCGGGCTGGACCTGCCCGAGACCACGGACAAGCTGATCGCCGCGGCGCGCCATTTCCACGATCCGCAGCGCGGACGCTACGGCATCGCCTGGAACGCGGCGCGCGGCACGGCGCTCGGGCATCAGTTCCTGATGACCTGCGCCGATTTCGGCCAGCCGATCCTGAACCTCGACGCCATTGCGGGCGGGTTCGACGCCGACACGGCCAGCCGCAGTGACATCGTGCCGACCATCGACACGCCGCTTGCGCGCGATGCCTGCGACTACCTGCTGCAACTGCTGGACTATTCGCCGCCCGATATCCTGTCGATGTCCTGGTATGAGCGCGTGCGCCCCTTTGCCTCGGGCAAGATCGCGATGGCCTATGGCTACACGCTGCTCGCCCCGTATTTCGAGCGCGATCCGGACTCGCCCGCCCATGGCAGAACCGGATATCTGCCCCATCCGGCAGGGCCGCAGGGCACGCCACTGGCCCCGGTCGGCGGCTACGTTCTGGGCATTCCCGCCAATCTGGCGCCCGAGCGCCGCGCGGCAGCGGCCGAGGCGCTGATCGCCTTCACCTCGCCCGAGGCGCAGAAGCTCTATGTGCTGAACGGCAGCCGCACGGCGCCCCGTTATTCGGTCGGCGCCGACACCGAAGTACGCCGTATTTCACCCATCTTCGAGGCGGTCGACGCCATGTCATTGCGCGACGAGCTGCAATACTGGCCGCGCCCGCCCATCCCCCAGATCTCCGAGATATTCGAGATCTGCGGGCAGGAAATCCACGACATGCTGCGCGGGGTCCAAAGCCCCCGCGACGCACTCAGGAGCGCCCAGAAAAGGGCTGAGCGCGCCCTGAAATAACCAAGCGCGGAAGGAGGACGCCATGGACACCAAACGCCTGAAGGGCAAGAACATTCTGATCACCGGCGCGGGACGCGGGATGGGGGCCTGCAATGCCGAACATTTCGCCGAACTGGGCGCGAATGTCTGCTTGGGCGACCTCGACCTCGATGCCGCGCAGGACATGGCCGACAAGATCAACGGCAGGGGCAACGGCAAGGCGATTGCGGTCAAGATGGACGTCACCAAGCGCGAAGACAACGCCGCAGCCGTCGCCGCCACGGTCGACGCCTTCGGCATGATCAATGTGGGCCTGTTCAATGCAGGGCTCAACAAGCCCCGGTTCTTCATGGATATCGATGAAGACAACTGGGACATGATCATGAACGTCAACACCAAGGCGATGTGGCTGGGCATGCAGGAAACCGCGCGCCAGATGATCGCCCAGGGCAAGCAGGACTACCCCTACAAGCTGATCAATGTGGGCTCGATTGCCTCGCGCAAGCCGCTGGTGGATGTGACGGTCTATTGCACGTCGAAATACGGCTGTCTGGCGCTGACCCATTGCGGCGCTGTGGGGCTGGCCGAGCATGGGATCACGGTGAACGGCTATGCCCCGGGTGTGGTGGTCACGCCGCTCTGGGAGCAGCTTGACAAGGACTTGGTCGATATCGGCTTCAAGGAACGCGAGGGCCAAGCCTATGACGACATCGTCCGCGACGCGTTGCAGATCAAGCGCGTGTCCTACCCCGATGACGTGAAGGGCACCGCCGCGTTCCTCGCCAGTGCCGACAGCGACTACATGACGGGTCAGATGATCCATATCGATGGCGGCTGGTGCATCCAGTAGCGCGCCGCGCCTGTTCCCCCCGCAACTTTAGACAAGCGGTGCGTGCAGCCACGCATCCAACGGAGCTTTTCCATGTCACGAGCCTTGATGCCCAACCTGCTGACCCCGCAGGATCTGGACCCAAACTGGGAATGGCGCGACCGCCTGCCCGCCTGGGGCCACACTTCCGTCGATTTCGAGCGCCGGGTCGACCATGATCGGCTGCGGCGCTACCGGCTGGCGCGCACACGCCAGTCGCTGCAGAACTCGAACGCCGGGTCGCTGTTGCTCTTTGATGTGAACAACATCCGCTACGTCACCGCCACCAAGATCGGCGAGTGGGAGCGCGACAAGATGTGCCGCTTCTGCCTGCTGACGGGGGATGACAGTCCTTATGTCTGGGATTTCGGCTCGGCCGCCGTGCACCACCAGCGCTATTCGGACTGGCTGGAGCCGGATCATTGCCTCGCCGGTGTGGTGGGGATGCGCGGCACCATCCCGCCGGAGTTCGGCCTGATGCGCAAATACGCCAAGATGATCGCGCAACTGATCAAGGATGCGGGCATGGCCGATATGCCGGTGGGCGTGGACTATGCCGAAACCGCCATGTTCCATGCGCTGCAGGAAGAAGGGGTCAAGGTCGTCGATGGCCAGCAGATCATGCTGGCGGCGCGCGAAATCAAGAACTGGGACGAGATCCAGCTTCTGACCCAGGCGGCCAGCATGGTCGATGGCGTCTACCACATGATCTGGGAAGAACTGAAACCGGGGGTTCGCGAGAACGATATCGTCGCGCTGTCGAACAAGATGCTCTACGAGATGGGCAGCGATGATGTGGAGGCGATCAACGCCATTTCCGGCGAGCGCTGCAACCCGCATCCGCACAACTTCACCGACCGGCTGATCCGGCCGGGCGACCAGTGTTTCTTTGACATCCTGCAAAGCTATCAGGGGTACCGGACCTGCTACTACCGGACCTTCAACGTGGGCCGCGCGACGCCGTCGCAGAACGACGCCTATGTCAAGGCGCGCGAATGGATCGACGCCTCCATCGCGATGATCAAACCCGGCGTGACCACCGACAAGGTGGCCGAAGTCTGGCCGACCGCCGAGTCGCTGGGCTTCCCGAACGAGGATGCGGCTTTCGGGCTGCAGTTCGGCCACGGTCTGGGGCTGGCGCTGCATGAGCGGCCGATCATCAGCCGCGCCGTCAGTCTGGAGCATCCGATGGAGATCAAGACCGGCATGGTCTTCGCGCTGGAAACCTATTGCCCCGCGACCGACGGCTATTCGGCGGCGCGGATCGAGGAAGAGGTCGTCGTCACGGAGACCGGCTGCGAGGTGATCAGCCTCTTCCCCGCCGAAGACCTGCCAATCGCGAACCGCTATTGAACGCCCCTGTCGGGGCGTGCCTCCGGCGGGAGTATTTTGGGCAAGATGAAGATGGGGCGCGAGGCCCCGTGAGAGGACGCAGCGATGGCCAAGGCCAAGTCGAACACCGAAGAATACCTGCGGATGTATGCCCAGATGGTGCGCATCCGCACCTTCGAGGATAACGCGAACCAGCTTTATCTCTCGGCCAAGATGCCGGGGCTTACGCATATGTATTCGGGCGAGGAAGCGGTTGCGGTCGGCATCTGCGAGGCGCTGACCGATGACGACCGCATCACCTCGACCCATCGCGGGCACGGGCATTGCGTGGCCAAGGGGGCCGAGTTCAAGGAGATGTTCTGCGAGCTTCTGGGCAAGGCCGAGGGCTATTGCCGGGGCAAGGGCGGGTCGATGCACATTGCGGACCAGAGCCACGGCAATCTGGGGGCGAATGCAATCGTCGGCGGCTCGATGGGGATCGCCACCGGCTCGGCGCTGCGGGCGAAGCTGCAGGGCAGTGATGATGTGACCGTCTGTTTCTTCGGCGACGGGGCGACCGCGCAGGGGCTGTGGTACGAGGTGATGAACATGGCCGCGCTCTGGAAGCTGCCAGTCATCTATGCCTGCGAGAACAATGGCTATTCCGAGTATACGAAGACCGAGGAAATCGCCGCTGGCTCCATCACGGCCCGCGCGGAAGCCTTCGGGATCGAGGCGCATCAGGTCGATGGGCAGGATGTGCTGGCGGTGAATGAGCTGACCCGGAAACTGGTCGAGCGCGCGCGCAAGGGCGAGGGTCCGTTCTTCATCGAACTGATGACCTATCGCTATCATGGCCACCATGTGGGCGACATCAACCGCGAATATTACCGCTCCAAGGCCGAGGAGAAGGACTGGCGCGACAATCGCGACCCGATCATCCGGTTCCGCGCGCATCTGGTCAGCGAGGGGATCGCCACGGAAGCGGACCTCGACGCGCTGAATGCCGAGATCGAGAAGGACGCGGCCGAGGCCGTCGCCTATGCGCTGGAGGCGGCTTATCCGGATGCCTCGGAAGTCGGCCAGCATGTGTACGCGGCCTGAGGAGGGAGACATGCGCGAGATAACGCTATCGCAGGCCGTGAACGAGGCCATTGCCGAGGAAATGCGCCGCGACGAAACAGTGTTCCTGATGGGCGAGGATGTGGCCGAGGCGGGCACACCCTTCAAGGTGCTCTCGGGACTCGTCGAGGAATTTGGCACCGGGCGCGTGATCGACACGCCGATTTCCGAACCGGGATTCGTAGGCATGGCCGTGGGGGCGGCGATGACCGGAGCGCGGCCCATTGTCGATCTGATGTTCGGCGATTTCATCTTTCTGGTGATGGACCAACTCTGCAACCAGGCGGCCAAGCAGCACTACATGTCGGGCGGCAAGCTTAGGGTGCCGATGGTGCTGCGCACCAACATGGGGGCGACGCGCCGCTCGGCGGCGCAGCACAGCCAGTCGCTGCAGGCACTGGTAGCCCATATTCCGGGGCTGAAGGTCGCGATGCCGTCCTCGGCCTATGAGGCCAAGGGGCTGATGAAGACCGCCATCCGCGACAACAACCCGGTGGTGATCTTCGAAGACAAGCTGATGTATCAGGACAAGGCCCCGGTGCCCGAGGAGGAGTATCTCATTCCTTTCGGGCAGGCGCATGTGAAGCGTGCAGGGTCCGATATCACGCTGATCGGCACGTCCTCGATGGTGCAGGTGGCCGAGAAGGCGGCTGCGATGCTGGCCGAAGAGGGCATCAGCGCCGAGGTCATCGACCCGCGCACGATCGTGCCGCTGGATGAGGCCACGCTGATCGAAAGCGTGAAGAAGACCAGTCGCGCGATTGTCATCGACGAGGGGCATCAGAGCTACGGGGTGACCGCCGAGATTGCGAGCCGCCTCAACGAGAAGGCGTTTTATCATCTGGATGCACCCGTGCTGCGCATGGGGGCGATGGATGTGCCGGTGCCCTTCTCGCCCGCGCTGGAGGATCTGACCGTGCCCACGCCGGAGGGCGTTGTGGCCAATGCGCGCCAATTGTGCGCGGGGGAAATGATCCATGCCGCATGAGGTGACGATGCCGCAACTCGGCATGGCACAGGATGCGGGCAAGATCGTGTCCTGGCTGAAAGCGCCGGGCGAAAAGGTCGCCAAGGGCGATGCGCTGTTCGAGGTCGAGACCGACAAGGCCACGATGGAGGTCGAAGCACAGGCGAGCGGCTTTCTGACCCATGTCAGCGCGCAGGCGGGCGAGGATGTGCCGGTGGGGCATGCGATTGCGCGAATCTCCGAGAGTGCGGAGGAGGACGCGGCCCCTGCCCCGTCCGCCACCGCTGAACCCACCCCCGACGATGCGCTGCCCGAGGG
>SKMI01000080.1 GCA_007121115.1 Paracoccaceae bacterium
CAGAAACCCTGATACCTCAGTGCCCGTGTTCGGCGAGCCAGGCGCGCATCCAGGCGATTTCCTCTTCCTGCGCGGCGATGATCGCCTCCGCCAGGTCGCGCACCTCGGGGTCCGCGCCGTATTCCAGCACGATCTCGGCCATCGCCACCGCGCCCTCATGATGCGGGATCATGCCCAGGATGAAATCCACATCGGGGTCATTGGTGAACTCGATGGCCATGCCCGCGTGCATGGCATCATTGGCGGCGATATACGCAAGCGTTGCCGGGGTGGCGTCTTCGGGCACATGCGAGGCGCCATGGGCGTGACCGCCATGCCCTGCCCCGTGGCCGTCTTCATGCATCTGGTGCCCAGCGCCATGATCTCCATGACCATGCATCCCGTGGCCATGGCTGCTGGCCAGAGCAATCCCGCCCAGCACCAGCCCGCCAGCCAGCGCGCCTGCAGCAAAGCTTGCCGCCACTGTTGTCTTCGCGCCCATCATGTCCTCCATCCTTGGTGTGGGGATGGCATGCGCGATTCCAGCCGCTGGAACGGAAATCACATGGGCGTGATGAGAAAGGGCATTCAGCCGCGCGTCGCGGCCAGCGCTTCGGCCAGCGCGGCGTCGAACACGTCCAGATCGGCCTCGCGTCCGGCGCTCACGCGGATGCACCGGTCCAGCGGCGCCACGCCGGGCATGCGCACGAAGACGTCGCGCGCCATCAGCCCGTCCAGCACCTGCCGCGCGAAATCCCCGTCCTGCCCGCAGTCGATGGCGACGAAATTCGTGGCCGAGGGCAGCGCGAACAGCCCGTGCGCTTCGCCGATCGCGGCCAGCCGCTCGCGCGCCCTGGCCACCTGCGCCACCACATCCGCCAGCCAGGCCTGATCGTTCAGCGCTGCCAGCGCGCCCGCCTGCCCGGTGATGGTCATGCCGAAATGGTTGCGGATCCGGTCGAACATGGCGATCAATGGCGCCGCGCCCACCGCATAACCCACCCGCAGCCCGGCCAGCCCGTAGGCCTTGGAAAACGTCCGCATCCGTATCAGACGCGGATCGTCGGCCTCGAACGGCGGCACCGCCTCCGCAGGCGCGAAATCGGCATAGGCTTCATCCAGCACCATGAGCGTGCCTTCGGGCAGCGCCTCCAGCATCCGCGCAATCACCTTGGCGCTGTGCCAGCTTCCCATCGGGTTGTCGGGGTTGGCCAGATAGATCAGCTTCGCCCCCACCGCCTCGGCCTTGGCCACCAGTGCGGCCGGGTCCTCGCGGTCGTCGCGGTAGGGGACCTTGTGCAGCGCGCCGCCGAACCCCGCGACATGGTAGTTGAAGGTCGGATAGGCCCCGTCCGAGGTCACCACCGCATCGCCCGGCTCCACCAGCATCCGCACCAGAAGACCCAGCAGCCCGTCGATCCCCTCGCCCACCATGATATTGGCGGGGGCGACGCCGTGATGCGCCGCCAGCGCCTCGCGCAGGTCGTGGCTTTCGCTGTCGCCGTATTTCCAGCCGTCCTGCGCGGCGCGGGCCATCGCCTCGACCGCCTTCGGCGACGGGCCGAAAACGCTTTCATTGGCACCAAGCCGAGCGCGGAAATCGCGGCCCGACGCGCGCATATGCGCCTCGGGGCCGACAAAGGGCACAGTGGCGGGCAGGGAAGACACAAGGCTGGAAAAACGCGGGTGTGACATGACCGCGTCATAGCCCTTCGCCCGGGGGCGGACAAGCCTGCGCAGGCGGCGGGGTTACACCACCCCGCCCTTGCCCAGCCGGTCCAGCAGCGCGTCTCCTTCGGCCAGCACGGTGTCGCGGTGGCATTCGTCCATCCGGTCCCAGGTGCGATACATCTGCGCCATGCGGGGGTTGCCTTCAAAACGGTCGCGATGACGGTTCAGGAAATGCCAGTAAAGCAGGTTGAAGGGGCAGGCGCGCTCGCCCTTGCGGTCCTTCACCCGATAGTGGCAGTCGCCGCAATAGTCCGACATGCGGTTGATATAGGCGCCGGAGGAGACATAGGGTTTCGACCCCACCACGCCCCCGTCGGCGAATTGCGACATGCCGACGGTGTTCGGCGCCTCGACCCATTCCACCGCATCGGCATAGACCGACAGATACCATTCGTGCACCTGTCCCGGGTCCACCCCGGCCAGCAGGGCGAAGTTGCCGGTGACCATCAGGCGCTGGATATGGTGGGCATAGGCGTCGGTCTGCGTCTGGCCCACGGCGTGGGCCATGCAGTTCATCCGGGTCTCGCCGCCCCAATACATCGCGGGCAGCTTGCGGCGATGGTTCAGCCGGTTGCGGCGCGGATAGTCCGGGCCTTCGAGGAAATAGACCCCGCGGATGAACTCACGCCAGCCGAGGATCTGGCGGATGAAGCCCTCGGCCGAGTTGATAGGCACGTCACCCGCGCGATACGCGTCCTCGGCGGCCTGACAGACCTCGCGCGCGGTCAGGAGGCCGGTGTTGAGGTAGGGCGAGATCACCGCGTGATAGAGGAACTTGTCGCGCTGCAGCATGGCGTCCTGATAGGTGCCGAAATCGGGCAGGGCGTGGCGGATGAAATGTGACAATGCCTGCCGCGCGCCCTTGCGGTCGGTGGCCAGCCAGAAGGGGCGCAAATCGCCGAAATTGTGGGGAAAGTGGCGTTCAACGAGGGTCAGGACCTCCTCGCTGACCTCATCGGGTTCGAAATGTGGTGGGCGCTGGCGGAACAGGTCATCCTTGGCGGGCTTGCGATTGTCATGATCGAAGTTCCATTTTCCGCCTTCGGGCTTGTCGCCATCCATCAGAAACCCGCTTTCGCGCCGCATCTCGCGATAGAAGTGTTCCATGCGCAGCGTCTTGCGCCCCTTCGCCCAGTCGGCGAAGCGGGTGCCGGTGCAGAAGAAGCGATCATCGGGCAGGGTTTCGAGCTTGAGCGGCATGGCGTCCAGCGCCTCGATCAGCCGCCATTCGCCGGGTTGCGTGGCGAGTAGCTCGCTTGTGCCCTCCTGTTTCGCGCGGCGCATCAACTCGCCGGGGATGGAGCCGGTGTTGTGCGGGTCATTGAAGCGGGTGTAGGCGACGCGCCAGCCGTCGCCCTCCAGCCGGGCGGCGAACTTGCGCATGGCGGCGAAGAAGAAGGCGATCTTCTTAGGGTGGTGGGGGACGTAAGACGCCTCGTCCGGGACCTCGGCCATGACCACCAGATCGCGGGCGCGGTCGGCGGCGCGCAGTGCGCTGAGCGTGTCGGTAAGCTGATCGCCCAGCACCAGAACCAGTTTCACCATGGGATCGGCTTTCCGGCCCAGTCAAAGAAGCCGCCGCTGTCGTCGGCGCGCAGCCCGTCGATGACATTGAGCAGGTTTTCGGCGGCCTCGGACGGCGGCACGGCGGGGTGGCGGCCCAGATACTTGCGGGTCAGGTCCGTCTGCACCGTGCCGGGGTGGAGCGCGACGCAGGCCGCGTGTTTGTGCGAACGCCCCAGTTCGATGGCGGCGCCGCGGATGATCTGGTTCAGCGCCGCCTTCGATGCGCGGTAGCTGTGCCAGCCCCCCGCGCGGTTGTCGCCGATGGAGCCGACGCGGGCAGAGAGCGCGGCCACCACGCCCGACCCGTCGCGGTCCAGCAGGTCGGGGACATGGCGCAGGACAAGCGCGGGGCCCATGGTATTCAGCCTGAACTGCGCCAGCATGGCTTCGGGCTCCAGATGCTTGAGCGCCTTTTCCGGGCCCATGCCGTCGATTTCCAGCGCGCCGGTGGCGATCAGGATGCGCTCGAAGGGGCCTTCGAGCGCGCCCAGATGGGCGCTCACCGACCCCGCGTCGGTCACGTCCAGCCCATCGCGGCTGCGCGAGAGCGCCGTGACCTCGGCCCCGCGCTCTTCCAGCGCCGCGACAAGCGCGCTGCCGATCCCGCCCGAGGCGCCGATGACCAATGCTCGCAACATTCCCTCCATCATGATTCGGAGGGGCAGTTAGCGCGCGGGTCTGCCCCTTCCACCGGTGCGGACGCAACGGCGCCGCAGGGGGGACCTGCGGCGCCGTCTGTCGCGAAAGGCGGAACATTTACTCGGCAGGCACCGCTTCGGCGTCCTTCGGCGCGCCGAAGTGGCGGCGGTTCAGGTGCAGCACCAGCCAGATCATCGCGACCTGTGCGGCCAGCGCCACGGCGGTCACCGCCCAGAACACCGGCCCGAACTGCGCCACCAGCCCGGCATCAACCAGCCCACGGTTGACGAAGAAGTGGATCATCACCGCAAACCCGACCCCGGGGCAGACCAGCGCATAGGACCCGGGCGAATTCTCGGCCCCGAAGAGGAAGCGTTGCGCGTAGCCCTGCCGGATCAGTATCAGCGCGCCGAACAGGAGGAACAGCACCTGCACCGAGAGGTATTGCGCCAGCAGGGTCAGCGTTTCCCCGGCCATGGCGGCGGAGCCGAAGTGCTCATGCAGCCCGTGGGACTGGCGCAGGCCCAGGATGCCCAGCACGGTGATCAGCGGGACGATGATCATCAGGGTCGGCGCGGTCTCCGGGTTGGCGCCGTTCTCCATCATCGAGCGGATCCCGAGGATCATGGCGATCCCGGCGATCACGGCGGCAGTGACGAGGAAAAAGGTCGACAGCACGATCCCCAGCCCCGAAATCGCCGGCACGGTGCTGAGCGCGGAGGGCGCGGCAAGGCCGACGCCGACCATGGCGAAGGCGAACGCGGGCAGGATCTGGCCGAAGTTGTTGTTGGCGGCACAGTTGAAGCCACCCTCGGTCAGCACCCGGCCCAGGAAGGCGCCGTAGAGCCGGAAGGCCAGCACACCGATGGCCAGGAAGGCGATCATCGCAAGCGGGAACAGATACTCCACCACCGACCACAGGCCGGGGACGAAGACCATGCCGAGGATGAAGAGCACGTTCACCGTCATGGCCAGCGCCAGCGGCAGCGCCATCACCTGGCTTTGCGCGTTGGTGGCGGCGAATTTCGCATAGGCCTCGGACCGGCGCCATTCGGCGAAGCGCTTCAGGTTCCAGACCAGTGACTTGATGTTGAGCACTGAGAAGGCGGCGATGCCCGCGAGCGCCACGGCGATCATGCCCTGCACCAGAACCGAGCCGGTGGCGAAGGCGGCGGCGATGTCCTCGAACACCGGGACCGGCTGGCCGGGGTGCGGGATCCAGAACATCAGCCACATGAAGAAGGTCACCGTCAGCCCGCCTGCGCCCAGCGCGGCGAGGAAGTAGAGCGGCGAGTAGCTGTCGGAGGGACGTGTGGACGCGGGTGTCATAGCGGGTCTCCTTTTGAATTCATGTTTGCGAATATATCTATGTTTTCTGAACACGCAGTGTGGCGGGATGTCGCACCCCGTGCTGACCGCGTGCCAGAGGAAAGGGTGCTCCCGCCCGTCTTCCGTCCGCTGGCGCGTCCGTCATCCGGTTGGGCCGGGAAGCGGCGCCCCTGCGGAGCGCTGCTTCGGCTGCGCCATTCTGGCCCCGAACGGCCACATATTGTGGCCTTGGGTAAAGCGCCGCCCAGATCATGCGGACGGGCACTTGACAGCATCTGCCCTGAGCCGGACACTTTGACGCAACAGACAACCGGACCGGCGCGGGATTCGACCGCGGCGGCATCGAAAAAACCATAGGCAGGATTACGGCAGGGGCAGCGGCGTGCAGTTCACCCGGCTTCGACTGAACGGCTTCAAGAGCTTCGTGGACCCCACGGACCTCTTGATCCGGCATGGCCTGACCGGCGTGGTCGGCCCCAACGGCTGTGGCAAGTCCAACCTGCTGGAAGCGCTGCGCTGGGTGATGGGCGAAAACCGCCCCACCGCCATGCGTGGCAGCGGCATGGAGGATGTGATCTTTGCCGGCACCGGCACCCGCAACGCGCGCCATTTTGCCGAAGTCGCGCTGCATCTGGACAATTCCGACCGCCGGGCGCCCGCAGGCTTCAACGACAGCGACGAAATCGAGGTCACGCGCCGGATCACCCGCGAGGCGGGCTCGGCCTATCGGCTGAACGGCAAGGACGTGCGGGCGCGCGACGTGCAGATGCTGTTCGCCGATGCCTCGACCGGGGCGCACAGCCCGGCGCTGGTCCGGCAGGGGCAGATTGCCGAACTGATCAACGCGCGGCCCCGGGCGCGGCGGCGCATCCTCGAGGAAGCCGCCGGGATTGCCGGGCTCTATCAGCGCCGCCACGAGGCGGAACTCAAGCTCAATGGCACCGAGGCCAATCTGGCGCGGGTCACGGATGTGCTGGAGCAGATGGCGGCGCAACTGGCCACCCTCGCCCGGCAGGCGCGGCAGGCGGCGCGGTATCGCGCGCTCGGCGCCGAATTGCGCCAGGCCGAGGGGATGCTTCTGTTCCTGCGCTGGCGCGAGGCCGATGCGCTCTGCGCCGAGGCCGAAGCGCATCTGCGCACGGCGCTCAGTACGCGCGGCAGTGCCGAGGCGGCGGTCGGCACGGCCGCGACCGCCCGCGCCGGGTCCGAGGACGCGCTTCCCCCACTGCGCGAGGAAGCCGCCGTGGCCGGGGCGATCCTGCAGCGCCTGACAGTGCAGGCCGAAACCCTGAACGAGGCGGAACGCCGCGCCACGGACGCGATCCGCGCGCTCGAGTCCCGGCGCGCGCAACTGGACGCCGATATCGACCGCGAAACCGGCCTGAACGCCGATGCCGGGGACGCCATCGCCCGGCTGGAAGCGGAGGCGGCGGAACTCGCGGCGGCGGAAGCGGGCCACGGCCCGGCACTCGCCGACGCCGAGAGTGCGGCCGAAGGCGCCGCTGCCGCGCTCGCCGCGCAGGAGCGCGCGCTGTCGCAGGCCACCGAGGATGCGGCACGCCTCGCCGCGGCGCATCAGGCGGCAACGCAGGCGGTCACGGACGCCGCGCAGCGGTTGGAGCGGCTGCAGGCGGGGAGCAGGACCGCCGCCGAGACCGCACGCGAAGCCGACACCGCGCTGGCCGCAGCCGAAGCCGCGCTAACCGACACCGATGCGCAGTTGCAGGCGGCACTGGCCGAGGATGCCGCCACCGAGACCGCCTTGTCCGAGGCTGAAACCACCCGCGCAAAGGCGCAGGAAGCCGAAAGCGCCAGCCGCGCACGGCGCACCGAGACCGAGGGCACCGCCGCCACCTTGCGCGCCGAGGTGGCGGCGCTGGCCCGGGTGGTCGAGCGCGATACCGATGCGTCGGGCGCGGTTCTGGACGCGCTCACGGTTGCCGACGGCTATGAACGCGCGCTGGGGGCTGCGTTGGGCGATGACCTGCGCGCCCCGCTCGCGGCAGAGGCGGAAAGCGGTGGCTGGCACGGTCTGCCGCCGCTGGAGAGCGCACCGCCCCTGCCCACAGGCACCGAGCCCCTCGCCGCGCATGTCGACGCCCCGCCCCCGCTGGCCCGCCGTCTGTCGCAGACCGGCATCGCCGAGCGCGCAGCGGCAGCGGCGCTGCATGCGGCGCTGGCGCCGGGGCAGCGTCTGGTCACGGTCGAGGGCGACCTGTGGCGCTGGGATGGCCTGCACGTCCGGGCCGACGAGGCCAGCGGCGCGACGGCGCTGCGCCTGCAACAGGTCAACCGCCTGCGCCGCCTGCGCACGGCACGGCGCAGCGCCGAAGCGCAGGTGAGCGCCGCACGCAGCGCCCGCTCGCGCACAGAGACCGCCCGCGACCGGGCCCTCGGCCGCCGCGAC
>SKMI01000142.1 GCA_007121115.1 Paracoccaceae bacterium
AACGCGCATTGGGTATTTTTGCAAGATGAAGCTGGGCGGTGGTACAGATCGACCTGAAGGGCCTGCCGAAGATCCGAAGCGGAAAGCTGCTCTCAAGGTCCGTCGCCGCGCGCCCGTCACGCGCAGGGCAAGGCACCGTCGCCCTGCCCTTCTGCGCACACAGGCCGACAGGGCGGGCGCTGCCCGCGGGGATCAGCCGCGGCTGATCGGCACCCTGGTTTCGGCCCCGCCCGCATCCGGGGCGCGTTTCGGCAAGGTGAGGGTCAACACGCCTTCGTTCAGCGACGCCTTGACCGTGCCTTCATCGGCATCAGCGGGCAGGCGGAAGGCGCGCGAGAAGCTGCCATACTGGCGCTCGGTGAAATACCAGGTCTCGCCCTGTTTTTCGGTGCTGCTCCGCTTCTCGCCGCGGATCGTCACCACCCCGTCCTTGACGGTGACCGAGATGTCGTCTTCGGCGACGCCGGGCAGTTCCATGCTGATGCGATAGGCATCATCATCCGACGAGGCGTCCGCCGCCGGCGACAGGAACTCTGCCAGCCGCGTGCCGAACTGGCGCAGCGGGTCGTAGAGGGTGGGCCAGAAGCTGCTGATCGGGTTACGGTCGACCATGAGTCACCTCCTGTTTGCTGAAAATATGTTTGATGCCCGGAATTTGGGCGCGGGTGCGCCGATCTGCAATGATCTGGATCAAGATTCGGTCGCAGCGCAGGTCGCCGCGCCTTCACAGGGCGTGCGGAATCGGCATGATGGCCCCATGACAGACCCGCGCACGCACCCGTTCCTGGATCATCCCCGCCCGCTGGCCATTGCCCACCGGGGCGGCGCGCTCGAGGGCGAGGAGAACACGCTTCCCGCCTTCATGCGGGCTGTGGGGCTGGGCTATACCCATGTCGAACTGGACGTGCACGCCACCGCCGACGGGCAGGTGGTGGTCCATCATGACGACACCATGCAGCGCATGTTCGGCGACCCGCGCGCGCTTGCGACGCTGGACTGGGACACGGTGCGGGGCCTGCGCACCGAAGGCGGTGCCTCGGCGCCGCTGCTGGCTGAGGTGCTGGAAAGCTTTCCCGAACTGAATGTGGCGATCGAGGCCAAGTCCGACGCGGTGGTGGAGCCGCTGGCCGAACTGCTGCGGGGTATGGCGGTGCTCGACCGGGTCAGCGTCGGCGCTTTCGCGCCCGCACGCACCCAGCGGCTCTGCGCGGCGCTGGGCCCGGATCTGTGCTGGTCGCCCGCACATGCCGGGGTGGCGCGGCTGTGGCTGGCCGGTTGGGGGCTGCCGGTGCTGCGCGCGGCCGGGTTTGACGTGGTCCAGGTCCCGGTGCAGTACAAGGGTATTCCGGTGGTCACCCGGCGCTTTCTGCGTGCCGCCCATGCGCGGGGCATCCAGGTGCAGGTCTGGACGGTGAATGCTGTGGACGAAATGAAGCGCCTGCTGGACATGGGCGTCGATGCGATCATGACCGACCGCCCGTCGCTGCTGCGTGACGTGATGACCGAGCGCGGGGCCTGGCCCGCGCCATGACGGGCGCTCGTTGACGGGCCTTGAAAGCAGCTTGCCGCATCGGGTTTTCGGCTAGCCCTTCAGGTCGATCTGTACCACCGCCCCAGCTTCATCTTGCCGAAAATACCCAATGCGCGTTCCGGGAGACTGCCCCCCCCCCAGCCTTTCGCGCGACCGCCGCGGCGCTTGCGCGGCGGCTCGGCCCAACGGGAGCGGGGGCATCTTCGATGCGCCCGGCGACGGGCGGGAGCCTTGCTTTCCGATTTGCGCAGCCGTGCGGTGCGGTCCCGTCGGTCCCGCCGGCCTGTGCTGTCTGCCCAGCCGCTTTGGGCCAGCCGCTTTGGGCCAGCCGCTTCAGGCCAGCGCGGGCGGCCCGGATGGCGGGATGCTAGAGAAACTCGCGTTCGCTCAGCGCGCGGGCGACTTCGGCCCGGACAAGCTTGCGGATCGAACGGGTCAGCCGCTCGCCCATGGCGCCGCGCAGTTCCTCACGCAGGAGCTGCGCGACCAGATCGCGCAAGGTGTTTTCGTCGATGACGAACTCGTCGTCCTTGCCGGTCGCCGGTCCCTTGACGGGGCTCGGATCCGGACCCGCCGCTGTCATCGCATCCTCCGTGCCGCCGGGCTGGTGCGCGGGCTCAGACCCCGAAACGGGTTCCCGGAGCGTTTCGCCCGCCGTCTCGCCGCCCTCGGCGGAGATGTGCTCCGATGCCGTCGGCGCCGGGGTGGGCGAATAGGCGCCCTGCGGGTCGGCGGGCGGATCATCCATGCGCGGTGCTTCCGCGTCGCGCTCCTCCCCGTCACTCCCGGTGTTTTCGCTGACCACGCGCAGGGCGGGGGTCAGCAACAGGCGGTCGGCCTTGCTGCGCGCCACCTCCTGCGACACCAGTCTGCGAATGGATGTCAGCACGTCCTCGATTTCGTGCTTCGACAGGGAATCCGACATGCCCGACCCCAAGACTGCTCTTTATCGTTATGCGCGATCCTAACGCGAAAGCATCCGCAATGGAATCGTTGCGTGCAACTTTCTGTGCCTTCGGTTGCGCTGATCGGCAAGCGGCTCAGCCGCGGCGCGCCATCACTGCCGACCCAGCGACTGCAGGACCCGGTCGAGCGCCTCACCCTGCGGCGAGCGGGCGGGCGCGTCGCGCACAAGGTTGAAATAGGCTTCGGGATCATAGGTGGGGATGCCGAGGTTGAGATCCTCGACCGTCAGCAGCCCCATGGATTCCAGCACCGAATAGGCGGCCAGTTGCAGCCCCGCCTGCGCCTGCACCAGTGCCGCGCGGGCGTCGGCCAGTTCCTGTTCGGCGTCCAGCACTTCAAGCGTGGTGCGCGCACCAAGCGCGGCTTCCTCGCGCACCCCGTCATAGGCGGTCTGCGCGGCGCGGATCTGGCGCTCGCTGGCCTCGATCGAGGCCGCGGCCACTTCCATCCGGGCCCAGGCCTGCGCGACGTTCTGGAGCACCTGCGCCACGGTCTGATGCAGTCCGGAACGCGCTGCATCGCGCCTGGCCATGGCCTGACGCTGCGCCGAGGGCAGTGCACCGCCGCTGTAGAGCGGGCGCGAGTATTCCAGCCCCAGCGTCAGCGACCGGCTGTCCCCGGTGCGCGAGGTTCCGGGCGGCACGCTGTCCAGATTGCGCGACACACCCACATTGGCACTGGCACTGCCGCTGACACTGCCCAGCCGCTGGGTGGCGGCGCGTTCCACCGCAATATCGGCAGCGGCGGCGTCATGCTGCGCCTGCCGGATCGACGGGTGATTGGCGCGCGCGACTTCCTGCGCGGCCTCAGGGCTGCGCGCCAGGCGCGGCAGCGCGGGGGGCGGGCGCAACTGGCCGGGATAGGCGCCGGTGGCGAACTTGTAGTCCTCGCGCGCCACCTTCAGGTCGCCCTCGGCGCTGGCAAGCTGGCTGCGGGCACCGGCAAGGCGCGCCTCGGCGATGGCGATGTCGGTGCGGGTGCCTTCGCCCACGTCGAAGCGTTCGCGCGCGGCGCGCACTTCCTGCGTGATCAGCCGCACGTTCGATTCGCGCAACGCCACCGTGTCGGCGGCCGAGCGCACGTCCATGAACGCGGCCACCGCGTTCAGAAGCACCTGCTGTTCCAGACCGAGCAGCGCCGCGCGCACGCCCAGCACCTGCTCCTTCGCCCCCTGCACGGCCATTTGCCCGCGCCCGAAGTCGTAGAGCGTGACACTGGCCGACAGTCCAAGCGAGGCCGAGAGCTGGTTTCTCCGCCCCATCTGGCTGTCGCGGCTGAACTGCGCCTGGCTCTGGGCGACGAAATTGACCACCGGGCGCAGCGCGGCCACGGCCTGGGCCACATCCTCGTCGGCGGCGCGCAGCACGGCGCGGTTCTGCTCCAGCAGGTTCGAGTTGCGATAGGCGGCGATCAGCGTGTCCGTCAGGCTTTGCGCCGCCACCGGCGCCGCCAGCATCATTGATGCGGCCAGCGTTGCCACAGTTGCCCGAAGCGCGTTCATCATCCGCATCCGGCCGTTTCCTTCATCCAAGGGCGGGCCTGACCGTACAGGACGCCAACATAACCCTGCGCCGGCCTCAGAAGGTGAATTCCGTCGCCCGCTCGAACCCAGGGAGCACCGGCGCCGCCGCATGGAAGGCATCGCGCCAGACGATATGGCCATCACGCTTCAGCCCCATACGCACCACGCCCAGCGCGCCTTCCATGAACACCGCGGTGGCGCGCCCGCCCTCCTTGAGTTGCGCGACCAGCGCCTCGGGGAAGACCTCGATCCCGCCCTGGACGATCACCGCATCATAAGGGGCGCCGCCCGGATGCCCGCCCTTGGGCGCGGCCTCCACCACCAGCGCATTGTCGGCGCCCACGGCGGACAGGTTGGCCTGCGCCTCCGCGGCCATGTCGGCATCCGATTCCACGCCGACCACGGCCTCGGCCATGCGCCCAAGCACCGCGGTCGAATATCCGGTGCCACAGGCCACATCGAGCACCAGATCCCGGTCGCCGATTTCCAGCACATCCAGCATCTTGGCCAGCGTGCGCGGGTCCAGCAGCACCCGCCCCGCCCCCAGCGACAGGTTTTCGCCGACATAGGCGGCTTCGACCTTGTCGGCGGGCACGAAGCGTTCGCGCGGCAGATGCAGCATGGCCTCGATGATCGGAAACTTGGTCACATCCGACGGGCGCACCTGGGTATCGACCATCATCACGCGGCGGGCGGCGAAATCGGTCATTGTCTGAACTCTCGGGTTTGCTTTTCCGGTTTTGTCTTGCCACAGAATTGCAGGGCGGGCAACAACGCGAAGGCACGCACAAGCCGCAACATATCGGGAGGGAAGGATGCTCAAGGTCTATCTGTCGGGGGAGATTCACACCGACTGGCGCGAACGGATCATCGACGGCGCGCAGGGGCTGGAGATCGAGTTCAACGCCCCGGTAACCGATCACGCGGCTTCGGACGACTGCGGGGTGGCGATCCTGGGCGCCGAGGACAAGAAGGTCTGGCATGACCACAAGGGCGCCAGCCTGAACGCCATCCGGACCCGCAAGGGGATCATGGACGCCGATGTGGTGGTGGTGCGCTTCGGCGAGAAATATAAGCAGTGGAACGCCGCTTTTGACGCCGGTTTCGCCAGCGCGTTAGGCAAGGCGCTGATCGTCCTGCATCCGCCAGAGCACGCGCACGCCTTGAAGGAAGTGAACGCCGCCGCCCTGGCCGTGGCCGAGACGCCGGAGCAGGTGGTCGCGCTCCTGCGCTATGTGCAGACCGGCAAGCTGCCGGGCTGAGCTGCCACCGGCACGGTGCGCGCCTGCATCCCATGCCTTGCGCCTGACGCCGACTGCGGCATTCTGTCCGCGGGACAGACAGGAGTGCATGGCATGCTCAAGGAATTCCGCGACTTCATCGCCCGCGGCAATGTCATCGACCTTGCCGTGGGCATCATCATCGGCGCGGCCTTCACCGCCATCGTCAGTTCGCTGGTCGAGGACCTGGTCAACCCGCTGCTGGGGCTGATCATCGGCGGGGTGGATTTTTCGGGCCTCAGCTTCGGGCTCGGCGAGGCACAGTTCATGTATGGCAATTTCATCAACGCGGTCATAGCCTTCATGCTGACGGCCTGGGTGGTGTTCCTGCTGGTCAGGGCCGTGAACCGCATCCGCAGCATCGGGCGCAAGCCGGAGCCCGCGACCGAGCCCGAGGCGCCGAAGGGGCCAACGACCGAGGAGCTGCTGGTCGAGATCCGCGATGTGCTGAAGGCCCGCCAGCCCTGAACGGGCCGCCGCAAGGCGCGCGTTTCAAGACCTTGGGCGGCTTGCTACAAGCCTCGACAGGACCGCGCCGCAACCCACGTCTGCGGGGTTGCGCGAGGTAGTCTGGCGATGTATCGCCAACCCGTCGTGCCCTGACAGGTGCGGCCAAGTCTCCGCAACCTTGTCAAAACGGAAACCACATCCATGACACACTTTCTGACAAGGGCACATCTGCCCGGCATTCTTGCCATGGCGGCGATCGTCGTCGCCTCCAACATCCTGGTGCAATTCCTGTTCGGCAACTGGCTGACCTGGGGCGCCTTCACCTACCCGCTCGCCTTTCTGGTCAACGACCTGATGAACCGCCTCTACGGCCCCTCTGCGGCGCGCAAGGTGGTCTGGGCGGGCTTTGCCGTCGGCGTCGCCTCATCGCTGATCGCCACCGCCTTTGATGCCACCACGCTGCGCATCGCGCTGGGATCGGGCATCGCCTTTCTGACCGCGCAGATGCTGGACGTGGCGATCTTCGACCGGCTGCGCGATGGCCGGTGGTGGCGCGCGCCGCTCGCCTCGACCCTTGTCGGCTCCACCGTGGACACGGCGCTCTTCTTCTCCATCGCATTCTCGGCCTCGCTCGCCTTCATCAACCCCGCCGACGATGTCTCCTGGGCGTCCGAGGCGCTGCCGATGCTGGGCTGGGGCCCCGAGGTGCCGCTCTGGGTCAGCCTGGCCGTCGCCGACTGGATGGTGAAGCTGGCGCTGGCGCTGCTCGCTCTCGTGCCATTCCGGATCATCGTGCAAAGAATTTCACTATCGGTCGCATGATTTCTTTTGACATACACAAAATCTGTGCCACCCTCCGTCCTAACAGCAACCCAAATGAAAGGAGGTGGTCCAGTGTCGAGAGTGATGTTGGAGAGAGGTGCGAAGACAGTCGAAAGGGGTGCGTCCTGACGGCAGCCCGGATGGGCGTTCCTTTCGATTGAGCCAAGGCTCTAACTGGCTCCATCTCCTGAAGCTCGCTTGGGCCGCTCCGATATCGGAGCGGCCCTTTCGATGTATGTGCGCCTCACCGCAGTCCAAAAATTCCCGTTCGCTTTTTCCGCCACAGCCATTACATCCCCCACAGGCAAGGCAGGAGGCCCCATGCTCAGTGATCCGCTCTTCATCCTCGGCGCCGTGGCATCCTTCGTGGTGCTTGGCATCCTGCTGGTGGGCATCGGCGGCTTCGCACGCGGTGGCGAATTCAACCGCCGCAACGCCAACCGGCTGATGCGCTGGCGGCTGGGCGCACAATTCGTGGCGGTGATCCTGATCGTGGCCTTCGCCTGGTTCCGGGCGCAGTCAGGCTAACAAGAGGCATTCCATGGTCGTTCTGAACAAGATCTACACCCGTACCGGCGACGCCGGGCAGACCGCGCTGGGGGACGGGACGCGCGTGTCCAAGACCTCGGCCCGCGTGGCCGCCTATGGCACCGTGGACGAGTTGAACGCCACGCTCGGCATGGCCCGCCAGCACGCCCATGGCGAGATGGCCGAGGCACTTGCCCGCATCCAGAACGATCTGTTCGATCTCGGCGCCGACCTCTGCCGCCCCGACATGGAGCGCGACGCCGAGGCCGAATACACCCCCCTGCGCATCCTGCCTGCGCAGGTCGACCGGCTGGAGGCCGAAATCGACGCCATGAACGGCAAGCTTGAACCGCTGCGCAGCTTCATCCTGCCCGGCGGCAGCCCGCTGGCCGCCCATCTGCATCAGTGCCGCACCGTCGCGCGCCGGGCCGAACGCATGACCGTGGCGCTGGCCGCGCTCGAAGGCATCAACGAATCGGCGCTGCGCTACCTCAACCGCGTGTCGGACTGGCTGTTCGTGGCCGGGCGGATCGCCAATGACGA
>SKMI01000279.1 GCA_007121115.1 Paracoccaceae bacterium
CGCGCGCGCAAGCTGACGGCGTGCAATACGCACGCAGGCAGGATCTGCCGCAGTGGCGTGTCGGGCGGCCGCTGGTGCAATCACTCTGGGTCGGCCCGCGCTTGCGCTGGATCGAACAGACCGCGCTGCGCTCGTGGCTGCTGAACGGCTGGCGGGTGCAGCTTTTTGTCTACGACCCGCCTGAAAACGTGCCCGATGGGGTCGAATTGATGGACGCCAGCGCGATCGTGCCGCGCGACGCGGTCTTTCGCGAGCAGGCGACAAGCGGGTTGCATCGGGGTTCGCTCGGTGCGTTTTCTGATCGGTTCCGCTACGCGCTGCTCTTGCAGCGCGGGGGGCTCTGGGCCGATACCGACATCATCAACCTGCACCGCTTCGAACCCGAGGGCGCGCGTCTGGTCGGGTCCGAACAGGCAAATGTCGCTCACCAGACGCTGAACGGAAACATCCTTGCCGCACCCCCCGGCGACCCGGTGCTGACGCTGCTGCATGCGCAGGCCGAGGCGCTTGTGACGCAGGGCCAGATCACCTTTGCGCGCATCGGTCCGCAGTTGCTGTGCGAAACCTTTGCCCGGCAGGGTGCCGAAGGGTTCACCGTTCTGGACACTGACGTGATCAATCCCTTCACGTGGTGCGAAACCCGCCGCTATTTCGACCCCGCGGACGAGGTTGCGCGCGACCCGCGGCTTCGGGGCGCCGCCTGCCTGCATGTCTTTACCGAAACCTGGCGCCTGCTCGGAGTCGATACCGACCAGCCACCGGGACCTGATACATTCATCGGTCGCGCGGTCACACGTATCGCCGAGGCCCCGCTACCCGATCCGGGCGGGCCGGAAGATGCGGTGCGCGATCTGTTGGGATTGGGGGCGCCGTGCTGAGGGATCTGTTGTTTCGGAAACGCCCGCACCCGCCGCCCTCGGGGCTAGCGCGCAGGCTTGCCGAGTCTGCGCAGCCCCTTGGCGCGCTGGGGCCGTCCGGCCCCGAGCTTGCAGAGATGATCGGGGCCGAGACCGATCCCGCGACCCTGCGCGAAGCCATGCGACGCGCCGATACGGTGGGCGATGACCGCTGGCGCATCGCAACCCGCCAGCGACTGCACGAGACAGACCCCCGCCCGCAGGAACAAGCCGAACTCGTTCAATTGCTGTGTCAGACAAGGCAGGGCGCGCGGGCGGAAGCGATACGCGAGGCGCTGGACCCGCGCGGGTTGTCCGAGGACAGGCGCGCCCAACTGGCCGCATTGACGGCAATGGCCGTCGGCGATTTCGACCGTTCCGCGCAACACATCGCGGACATCAACCCCGATGCCCGGCATCATTTCGAAAACGAACTGGCGACGACGCAGATCCTCCGTGGCGATCTGGAGGGCGCGCTGGCCCGTGCCTGCGCCTTGGTCGAGGCAAAGCCGGATTTCGGCCGGGCGGCAGTGACCGCGGTGCGCGCGCGCCTGCTGCGCGACGGTCGTGCGGCCGCGCGCGATCAGCAGGCCGCCTGCGCGCACGCCTTCACACGCGATCCCGATGCCGCAACCGAGGCCGAGGCGTTGATCCTTCTGCATCTGGGGCGCCATCGCGAAGCGGGCGAAATCCTGGCCCGCGCGCTGCAACGCAACCCCGGTGCAACCCGATTGCAGGCACAAGCCATGGGGCTTGTCCATTCCGAAATCGCCACCGAGCGCGTGCGCGGCGCGCTGGAGACCTGCGCGGGCGGCCCCGCGCGCGCAGGCGACAAGGTATTCTCGCGCATCGCGATATTGGCGGCCCGAGCAGAGTTCGCGCAGGCGCGGGCCATGCTGGAGGAACTGCGCGCCCTATCGGACTGGGGCTATCACACGGCCTGCGTCCAGATCGCGTGTCAGACACATGACGTGGACACTGCGCTGCAAGCGGTCCGGAACGCCCGCGACGCGGGTGTCTGGCACGGTGGCCCGGCGCTGAGCCTTGAAGCCTTCATGCTCACAAGACCGCTGGATCATCCGGTCTGGGCGGAAGTGCGCCCGATGCAGCTTGCGCTTGAAACATGGGAACACGCCAATCCCGGCTACTGGGTGCAGCGCCTGCGCTACCATATCGCCCATGACCAACTTGCCGAAGCGCGCGCCCTGATGGTGCGCTTGCCCAAGGGGCTGCGCGAGGCGCACGACCTTCACGCAATTGCCCTGTATCTCGAACGCGATCGCATGGACAACGCGGCGCTTCGGCGCGGCTGGGCGCGACAGGTTGCCGAATCTGCGCCCTTCGCCGTCACCGCGCCGACCGCCCCGCCCGCCCCGGTTGCCCTGACATGGACCGGCGGCAAGGGGGATGTCCTGCTCTTCGCGGTGGTGCAGAACGGCATGGAATACCTGCCCTGGCTGATGGACTATTACCGGACACTGGGTGTGGATCACGCGTTCATCGTGGACAACGGCTCGACCGATGGCGGCTTCGAATGGCTGCGCGCGCGCGCTGAAAGCGTGGGCGATGTCTCGCTCTTTTCGCAGACAGGCAGCTTTCGCAATGCCGCGCATGGCGTTGCCTGGACAAACCACCTGATGCAGCGCTTCGGGGTCGGGCACTGGTGTTTTCACGTCGACATGGACGAGGCTTTCGTTTTCCCCGGCATGGACGAGGGCCGCACATTGCCCGACCTCCTGGCCTATCTCGATGCCACCGGCGCCGAGTCGGTCCCGGCCTTCATGCTGGATATCTATCCGGGAACGCTGAATGACCAGCACAGTGCGGACCCGTTCGCGGCCAGCGATCTGATCGACACGGACTATGCCTTTGCCCCGTACGAGCTTCCGCCCCATACCTTTGCGATCGGCGGTTTGCGGGCACGCATGACCGGTCAGACCCCGCTCATGACCAAGGCCCCGCTTGTGCGGATGCGACAGGATCTTTTCTTCCTGAGCAATAACCACTTTCATACGGGCGCGCGCATGGCCGATCTTTCTGCGGCGTTGCTGCACTACAAGTTCGTCGGCGACCTGCGGCGCCGCGTGGACGAGCAGGTCGCGCGCGGCGAGCATTTCATGGGGGGCCGGTTCTACAGGTCACTGCAACCGCATCTGAGCGAAGAAACTAGGCTCTCCTCCGAATCCTCGGTCCGCTATGAAGGGCCGCGCCAGTTGCTCGAAATGAATTACATTTCAAGCTCGACGGGCTGGGATCGGTGGTGCGGATAAGTTTTCTGGCGGGGGAACCCGCGAAGACGCACAAATCCGCGTGACAAACCTGTGGGGATTCGCTTAGTGTACGTTTGCAACCAATTTGAGGAGTCGCGTGCATGGGGCGGTTCAAGAAGTTTATTGCAGTTCTGGTTCCGGCGGTCGTGGCGACCAGCGCATCCAGTGTCGGCACCGATCTGAACAAGGCCGAGCAACCCTTCGATCAGGCGCGGGACGCTGGCACCTACGAGGCGATGACACGCTTCCTGCTCCAGCACCCTGACGCCGAGCAGGCGAAGCTGGCGCAAGACGCGATTGCGCACAGCACGATGGAGCAGCAGAACGGCAACGCCGACGGGTCGTTTCAGATCGCCCTGACCGAGTGCATCGGCAGCGAAATCGTGCCTTGCGAGGTTCTTCCCTGATTTTCGGACCAGCACAGACGCGTCATTGATTTCATCCAGACAGGCGGAGCCGACCATGTCCAGCCCTCGTGTTCTTGCAACGGCCTTCTTCGGGGCGCTTGCCCTGTCAACCCTACCCGCGCTTGCACAATCCAGTCAGCCGCAGCATGAGCTTCAGTTCTCGGGGGTGGGCGGCAGCAATGACAGCAGCCGCACCGGATACCTGAGCTACCGCGGCGCGGTCAGCGGCAGCCTCGATGACGGCATCTTCGTCCGGGTTGACGGGATGACGTCCCGTTTCAGCTACGCCACGGGTTCCGGAAACCGCAACGTTGCGCGGTTGGCAGTTTTCTATGCGCTGCCAGTGACGATGGGCAAGGTCGAAGTCGGCGGTGGCCTGAGCTATGGCCGTGAACGCAACACGCCGGCGGCACCGAACGATTTCTCGCGCGTTGGCGTGTTTGTCGGCGCCATGGCAGAGTTCGCACCGGCAGAGGGGCACAAGGTCAACGTGCTGGCCGAATTCGACTCGCCCGACAACCAGTTCTACGGGCGCGCGTTCTACGAGGCGTCATTCGGCCAGTTCGGAATCGGGCCGGTCGTTTCCGGGGTGCGGAGTTCGAACTACCGTCGCACCCAGTATGGCCTGCGGGCCAATTTCGAGATGACCGACAACGCCGATCTGACGTTGATTGCGACCACCGGGCGCGAGCGGATCAGCAGCTCGCCCAGTCGCACGCTGCGCATGATGGAGGCAGGGGTGAGCCTGCGCTTCTGAGGGCGGTTTCGCGCGCCATTCGGTTTGACCCTTGCAGATGATGGATGCGGCCCCGGACACCGGCGTTCTGGATTGGGCGCAGCGCTTCAGCATGGCCGATGCGGCCCGGCTTGTGCCGATGGTCGCCAATCACCGCTGCGGCACGAACCTGTTCAAGACCAGCGCTGAGCAGTTTCGCGGCGTCAGCGCGACAAACGAAGTCTTTTCGCCTTCCCCAGAGGCAAGCGGTGAGCACGGTTTCGGCGTTTTCCTCGAAGAAGTGCCCGACGCCGCCACTCTCGCTTTTTCCGATCCCGAGGCCACGCTGCGCGCTTACCTCGCGTGGCTCCTGGCCCGGAAGCCGACCGATCGTATCATTCTGGATATCAAATACGGGAATCTTTATCGGCTTGGGGTCACACCCGGGTCCGTACCGGTGCCGAACATCGCCTACATTCTTGCGGAATGGCGCCTGCCCGTCATCCACATGATGCGGCTTTCGACATTGCGCGAGGCCATCTCGATCCTCGTGGCCGGACAGACCGGCGATTTCCTTCAGTACAGCACCGAGGCCAAACCGAACCCGGTGGACGCAACGCTTTATCTGGACCCGCAAGGCGTGCTGGACCTGGCGCGGTCACTCCAGAAGTTGCACGCCGATTTCGCAGATGTGATCCAGAGCCTCGGGGTCCGGCATCACCGCATTTTCTATGAAGACCTGCGCGCGCCCGTGCGCAAACAGTCGGTGATGCGCGCCTTGCATGCGGTGGGCGTGTATTGTGAGCCGCCGGAACAGCTTGAAGAGAGGATCGTCTCGCAGCGCAGTGTGGAACGGGTGTCCAACCTGCCCGAGATCGTCGATATGGTCCGCCGCGTCGCGCCCGATCTTGCGGCCATGTAGGGCTTCGCGGCTCCAAATCTGGCGCTCTGATAGCCGCCCCTCCGCGTCACACCCGCCCTTTCGACCGGCAATCCCGGGCGCCGCAGCAACAACGCTGGGGGATGAGTCTGCAAAAGTCCGGCACGCCCGAGGCGCACAGACCGGCTGCGCGCCTCGGCAAGCTCGCTCACGCGCCCTCGTTGGCGGGCTGCGCCTGCAACAGGCCGTAGCGCTCGGCGCCCAGCCGGTCATGCAGCGACAACTGGGTTTCCAGAAAGTCGATATGCCCTTCCTCGTCGGCGATCAGCGCCTCGAACAGGTTCTTGGACACATAGTCGCCCACGCTGTCGCAGTAATCCCGCGCCTCGACATAAAGCGTCCGCGCGTCATGCTCCCCGGCCAGATCGCATTCCAGCGTTTCGCGCAGGTCCTGGCCGGTGCGGATCGGGTCCAGCTTCTGCAGATTGGGGTGCCCCTCGAGGAACAGGATACGTTCGATCAGCTTGTCGGCGTGGTGCATCTCCTCGATGCTTTCGGCGCGGGACTTGGCGGCGATGCGCCCGTAGCCCCAATCCTCCTGCAGCCGGAAATGCAGCCAGTACTGGCTGACTGCCGTCAGTTCACTTCGCAGTGCCTTGTTGAGATATTCGATAACCTTGGCGTCGCCCTTCATTCAAAGCTCCTTTGGCTGGCGTTGTGCGAGCTGCGCCGCGCAGGTCCGGAACCGGCAGGCTGGCGCATGATTCCATCTGGGCAAGGAAGAGAGACAGGCAACCGCCGCAATCGGCGCGCTTGTCCAGTGCACGGTAGATCTTGCCCGGAGTGATAAGGGTATCAGGGTCGGCGGCGCGCATCCAGTCCACCGCCGCGCTGATCTCGTGGCTGGTGATGGTGGCGCAGTGGCAGACGATCATCGGGCACCCCTTTCAAGGGTCATTTGGTCAGGATCAGTTTTCCGGCGCGGGTGATGCGCAGCAGATACACCTTGCCGTCCAGCACGATCCGGGCCTGCGTGCCGCCGTCGGTCAGGGTCTGCGCGTCATGCACGGGCAGCGGTGCGGGTTTCCGGCTTGGGTCGTTGTTCGGGCGCAGCGCGATGGTCATGGGTTTGGCCCCCTTTGCAGGTGCGGCGTCGGGTGGCATGGCCCCGGCGCCGGGGTTGGTCACATGATACGTTCGGTGGCGGGCCCCTCGCGGCTGGCTGTCGTATATCTGACTGGAAAACTCGGGATTGTCAATTCCCGATTTATTCAGTCGGAATTTGCCTGCGCCGCTGGCACCGCCCCGCCGATCGCCTCGGTCACCTGCGCCGCCGCGCGGGCCACCAGCGTACCCAT
Organism: Paracoccaceae bacterium; assembly: GCA_007121115.1. GTDB lineage: Bacteria > Pseudomonadota > Alphaproteobacteria > Rhodobacterales > Rhodobacteraceae > Rhabdonatronobacter. The sequence continues at coordinate 6,527 of SKMI01000279.1, forward strand.
CTGCTGCACCGACCCGGCATCCAGCCGGAAGCCTGGGGCCGAAACCGACAGCCCCGCCACCGGCTCGCCATGCGGATTGAACACCGGCGCTGCGATGCAGCGCATTCCTTCGGCGCGTTCCTCATCGTCAAAAGCATAGCCACGCTTGCGGGTGGCGGTCAGATCATCCTCCAACGCCGACGCCGTGACCAGCGTGCGGGGCGTGAACCGCTCCAGCCCCATGCGCGCGACGATCCCCCGTACCCGCCCCGGCGCGCTCCAGGCCAGCAGCGCCTTGCCGATCCCCGAGACATGCATGGGGCTGCGCGTGCCGGGCGGAAAGAAGGCGCGGATCGCCTGATGCGTCTCGACCTGACTGAGGAACAGCACCTCGTCGCCATGCTCGATGCCCAGATTCGCAGTCTCGCCGCTTTCGCGCATCAGCCATTGCATCGGCCCGCGCGCGCGCTCGACCACGCTGGTGCGGCGCAGGAACGCGGTCCCGGCGCGGAAGGTCCCTGCACCGACGTGCCAGAACTGCGTCGCCGGGTCCAGTTCGACCATGCCGTGCCCCTGCAGGGTGATGAGCACGCGATAAACGGTGGCAGGCGATTCGCCCGCCTCCTGCGCCAGATCGGTCAGGCTCATGCCGTCCGACAGGCTGAGCCGGTGCAGGAGCGCCATCGCCCGGTCGAGCGCGCGAATCGTGTTCTGCTCGGCCTTGTCGTTGAAGGCGCGCGGACGGCCGCGCCTTGTGGTCCGGGTGGTGGCCTGTGGGGTGGCATCGGTCATGACGGGCGCCTTCTTGCTGCATTTCTCCGGGTTTGAAAAACCACATCGGCTTGTGAAAAACACTAAGCGTCTGATTTCGCGCGGGCAATCCATATTTTTCGCTTGGCGAAAAATAACTTCAAAAAAATTGCACCAACCCTCACGCGACGATACAACCGGCCCAGATCAAGGGAGGTCAGACCCATGTCGTTCCAGAACCCGGTTTTCATCCCCGGCCCCACCAACATGCCCGAGGTCATTCGCAAGGCGTGCGATATGCCCACCATCGACCACCGCTCGCCCGCCTTCGCGCGCATCTTTCGCCCGGCGGTAGCCGGGGTGCGCGAGGTGCTGGGCATGGACCCCGCGGCGGGCGAGGTGCTGATCCTGCCCGCCACCGGCACCGGGGGCTGGGAAGCGGCGATCACCAACACGCTGTCGCCCGGTGACCGAGTGCTGGCCGCGCGCCATGGCATGTTCAGCCAGCGCTGGATCGACCTGTGCCGCGCGCACGGGCTGGATGTGCAGGTGATCGAAGCCCCCTGGGCCGAAGGCTGCCCGATTCATGCCATGGGCGAGGCGCTGGCCGCCGACACCGAACACCGCATCCGCGCCGTGCTGGCGACGCACAACGAAACCGCTACCGGCGTGCGCTCGGACATCGCCGGGCTGCGCACCGCCATGGATGCCGCCGGGCACCCGGCGCTGCTGCTGGTCGATGGTGTCAGCTCCATCGGCTCCATGCCGTTCGAAATGGTGCACTGGGGCGTCGATATCGCCGTCGCCGGGTCGCAGAAGGGGTTCATGCTGCCCGCCGGGCTGGCGATCCTGGGCCTTTCGCCCCGCGCCGTGCGCGCCATGGAGGGCGCGAACCTGCGCCGCGCCTATTTCGACCTGCGCGACATGCTGAAGAGCTATGGCACCGGCGGCTACCCCTACACCCCGCCCGTCGGCCTGATCAACGGGCTGGCCACCAGCGTGGACATGCTGCGCGACGAGGGGCTGGCCAATGTCTATGCCCGCCACCACCGCATCGCCGAAGGCGTGCGCCGGGCGGTTGCCGCCTGGGGCCTGCAGGTCTGCGCCGCGCGCCCGGCGCTCCATTCGGACACGGTCACGGCCGTGGTCGCGCCCGAAGGGTTCAATGGCACCGATGTGGTGACGCTCGCGGCCTCGAAATACGGGGTGCCCTTCGGCGTCGGTCTGGGCGAGGTCGCGGGCAAGGTCTTCCGCATCGGCCATCTGGGCAGCCTGACGGATGTGATGATGCTGTCGGGGCTGGCCACGGCGGAAATGTGCATGGCGGACCTGGGCTGGCCGGTGGCACCGGGCTCGGGCGTGGCCGCCGCGCAGGAGTATTATCGCACCACGGCGCTGGAAGAAACGCGGGCAGCGGCCTAGATTGAACACATTGACGCGGGCGCGCAGCGACAAGACGCCCCGACACAACGGGAGGTATCCATGAAGGATCTTTCAGGACTCAAGGTTCCCGAATACGAGGACATGCTGGCCGCGCATGAGCGGATCAAGCCTTACATCCACCGCACGCCGGTGCTGACCTCGGAATACATGAACAAGCTTTCCGGCGCCGAGCTGTTCTTCAAGTGTGAAAATTTCCAGAAGGCCGGCGCCTTCAAGGTGCGCGGTGCCTGCAACGCGGTCTTCGGCCTGTCGGACGCGGAGGCCCCGCGCGGTGTCGCAACACACTCCAGCGGCAACCACGCTCTCTCCCTCAGCTACGCGGCCGGACGGCGGGGCATTCCCTGCCATGTGGTGATGCCCAGCACCGCGCCGCAAGCCAAGAAGGACGCGGTGCGCGGCTATGGCGGGATCATCACCGAATGCGAACCCTCCACCAGCTCGCGCGAGGAAGTGTTCGCCCGCGTGGAGGCCGAAACCGGCGCCGAATTCGTGCACCCCTACAACGACCCGCGCGTGATCGCGGGCCAAGGGACGTGTTCGCGCGAGTTCATGGAGCAGGTCGAAGGGCTGGACGCCGTGATCGCCCCCATCGGCGGCGGCGGCATGGTCTCGGGCACCTGCCTGACACTGTCGCATCAGGCGCCGCATGTGGAAATCTACGCCGCCGAGCCCGAACAGGCCGATGACGCCTATCGCAGCTTCAAGGCCGGGCATATCATCGCAGATGATGCGCCCGACACCGTGGCCGACGGGTTGAAGGTGCCGTTGAAGGACCTGACCTGGCACTTCGTGTCGAACCACGTCACCGATATCCTGACCGCGAGTGAGCAGGAAATCATCGACGCGATGAAACTGACCTGGGCGCGGATGAAGATCGTGATGGAACCGTCCTGCGCGGTGCCGCTGGCGGTGATCCTGAAAAACCCCGAAGTGTTCCGCGGCAAGCGGGTCGGCGTGATCGTCACCGGCGGCAACGTGGACCTGGACAAACTCCCCTGGATGAAAGGTTGAGATCATGAACAAGCCCGTATCGCTCGAAGAACTCGAAGTCGGCATGGACGTCCCTGCCCTGCCGGGGATGGACGAGGCCGAAATCCAGACGCCCTGCCTGGTGCTGGACCTCGACGCACTGGAGCGCAACATCAAGAAGATGGGCGACTATGCCCGCGCCCACGGGATGCGCCACCGCGTGCACGGCAAGATGCACAAGTCGGTGGACGTTTATTTCCTGCAGGAAAAGCTGGGCGGCGCCTGCGGCGTCTGCTGCCAGAAGGTATCCGAGGCCGAGGTCTTCGCCCGCGCCGGGGTCAAGGACGTGCTGGTGTCCAACCAGGTGCGCGACCCGGCCAAGATCGACCGGCTGGCGCGGATGCCGAACTTCGGCGCGCGCACCATTTGCTGTGTCGATGACGTCGAGAACGTGGCCGACCTGTCGGCGGCGGCGCAGAAGCATGGCACGGAAATCGAATGCCTGGTGGAAATCGACTGCGGCGCCGGGCGCTGCGGCGTGACCACGACCGAGGATGTGGTCAAGATTGCCAAGGCCATCGACGCCGCCCCGGGGCTGAAATTCGCCGGGCTGCAGGCCTATCAGGGCGCCATGCAGCACATGGACAGCTACGAGGACCGCAAGGCCAAGATCGATGTGGCCGTGGCCCAGGTGCGCGACGCGGTCGAAGGGCTGAAGGCCGAGGGGCTGGAGTGCGATATCGTCGGCGGCGGCGGCACCGGAAGCTACTATTTCGAGAGCACCTCGGGCGTCTATAACGAGCTTCAGTGCGGCTCGTATGCCTTCATGGATGCCGACTATGGCCGGATCCTGGACAAGGACGGCAAGCGCATCGACCAGGGCGAATGGGAAAACGCACTGTTCCTGCTGACCAGCGTCATGAGCCGCGCCAAGCCGGGCAAGGCGATCTGCGACGCCGGGCTGAAGGCGCAGTCGGTGGACAGCGGGCTCCCGTTCATCTTCGGTCGCGATGACGTGAAATACGTCAAGTGCTCGGACGAGCACGGCGTCATCGAAGACACCGACAACGTGCTCAAGGTGAACGAGAAACTGCGGCTGGTGCCGGGCCATTGCGACCCTACCTGTAACGTCCATGACTGGTATGTCGGTGTCCGGAACGGCAAGGTCGAAACCGTCTGGCCGGTCAGCGCGCGCGGCAAGGCCTACTGACACCGCCCACAGAGCGCTGCAATCAAGGCCCCGGGGGCGCCCCCCGGGGTCGTTTACCCTGAAACCGCCGAAAGGACCCTGCCCCATGTGGATCGTGCCCGAATCCGCCATTCCCGGCCTGCTGGACGAAGCCGACGCGTTTGCCGCCATCGAGTCCGTCTTCGCCGCCATGGCGCGCGACGACGCCTACAACTTCCCCGTGGTCCGCGAGGCGCTGGGCGGGGGGCGGCAATACGGGTTCAAGTCCGGCCTCGACCGCGCGGGCGGGCAGTTGGGGGTCAAGGCGGGGGGGTATTTCCCGGGCAACGCCGCAAAGGGCATGATCAACCACCAGTCCACGGTCTTCCTGTTCGACCCGGACACCGGCGTGCTGTCGGCGGCGGTAGGCGGCAACCTGCTGACTGCGCTGCGCACCGCCGCCGCCTCCTCGGTTTCCATCGCGCATCTGGCGCGCAAGGATGCCAAGGTGCTGGGCATGATCGGCGCAGGCCACCAGTCGGCGTTCCAGATGCGCGCGGCAGTGAAGCAGCGCGATTTCGAGCGGGTGGTGGGCTGGAACTATCACCCCGAAATGCTGCCACGTCTGGCCGAAACGGCCGAGGCGCTTGGCCTGCCGTTCGAGGCGGTGAGCCTGGACGAACTGGGCACGCAGGCGGATGTGATCATCTCGATCACCTCGTCCGAGGCTGCGTCCCTGATGGACGCCCATGTCCGCCCCGGCACGCATATCGCCTGCATGGGCACGGACACCAAGGGCAAGCAGGAGCTGGAGCCCGCGATCCTGGCCCGCGCGGGCGTGTTCACCGATGAGGTCGCGCAGGCGGTCAGCATCGGCGAATGCCAGCACGCCGTGGCGCAGGGGCTACTGGCCGAGGGCGATATCACCGCCATCGGCGCGGTGATCAATGGCGCGCATCCGGGGCGCACGTCGGGCGATCAGATCACGGTGTTCGACGGCACCGGGGTGGGCCTGCAGGATATTGCCGTGGCCGCCAAAGCGGTGGAACTGGCGCGCGAAAAGGACCTGGCGCAGGAGGTTGCGCTTTAGGCGGCGCAGGCGTAGCCATGGACCGGACGGGCGGCCCGGCGCCGCCCGTTTTTCGTTGGGAAGGACGGTGCAATGACGCTCAGGGTGGCGATCAACGGCTTCGGGCGGATCGGGCGGACGGTGCTGCGCGCCTGGCTTGGGGGCGGCTGGCCTGATGTTGAAATCGTGGCCGTAAATGACATCGCAACCCCCGAAGACTGCGCCTATTTGTTCGAATATGACAGTGTCTTCGGCCCCTGGCCCGGGACGGTGACGCTGGAAGACGGCGCGCTGGTGGTGGACGGGCGGCGACTCCCGCTGACCCACGCCGCCGATCTGTCGGATGTGGACCTTTCAGACATCGATCTGGTCATGGAATGCACCGGCCGCGCCGACCGCACCGAGGTTGCGCGCCGGGGCATCCGGGCGGGGGCGCGCCGGGTGCTGATCTCGGGGCCCTCGGACGCGGCCGAGGTGACGGTTGTGCTGGGCGTGAACATGGGCGACCTGCGCCCGGAGCACGCGCTGATCTCGAACGCCTCCTGCACCACCAACGCGCTGGCCCCATTGGCGCGGGTGCTGGACGATGCTTTCGGGATCGACACCGGCTGGATGACCACCATCCACTGCTACACCGGCAGCCAGCCCACGGTGGACGCCCCGCGCGGCGACCCGGCACGCTCGCGCGCCGCCGCTTTGTCCATGGTGCCCACCACCACCAGCGCCCAGCGCCTGCTGGGCCGCGTGCTGCCGGACCTCGCCGGGCGGCTGGAGGCGGCGGCGGTGCGGGTGCCGACCGCCAGTGTCTCGGCGATCGACCTGGCCTTCGTCCCGCGGCGACAGGCCAGCGTGGAGGCGGTCAACGCGGCCCTTCGCGATGCAGGCGGCGTGGTTGGCTGGACTGACCGGCCGCTCGTCTCCACCGACTTGCGCGCGCGCCCCGAAAGCGTGGTCATGGCGCTCCCGGAAACCCGGCGCACCGATGGCGGGTTGCTGCGGGTCTTTGGCTGGTATGACAACGAATGGGGCTTTTCCTGCCGGATGCTGGACGTGGCGAATTTGCTGCACCGCGGCGCCGATTGAGGTTGCAATCGGACGAAGAATCTGCGCATAAGGTGCGCGCGACGTTATCTCTATCGACGACTGTTTTCGACTAACGGCTACAGTGACTTCGATCTTGCACTGACGAGCCAAGCTGCCGCACTTCCGCGGGCAGCGTACGAAAACAGGAGTGATCACGATGGCCACTGGCACCGTGAAATGGTTCAACGCAACCAAAGGTTTTGGCTTCATTCAGCCCGAAGGCGGCTCGAAGGATGTGTTCGTGCACATCTCGGCGGTGGAACGCGCAGGTCTGCGCGGTCTGGACGATGGTCAGAAGGTGACTTTCGATCTGGAAACCGGCCGTGACGGCCGCGAGTCGGCAAGCAACCTGGCTCTGGCCTGAGCCTGACCGGCACCCGCAATCCAAGATTGCGAGACGCTGCGAGCCGCCCGTTTTTCGGGCGGCTTTCTTTGTTTATGCTTATATCTTAGGCACGCCCGCGGTTCCGGCCCGCATCCATGCTGCAAGCGCAGCGAAAGGCTACGCCCGGTTTGACCATTGCGCTCTGCCACCCCATCTTGGGGGCCATGCAAGACATCTCACACCTGACCGCGCGGTCCCGCGTGGCGCCCAGCCGCGCCCGGATGATTCTGGCCACCGACCTTGATGGGACTTTTCTCGGGGGCACTCACAGCCAGCGGGCGCAACTCTATGATTGGCTCCGCGCACACGCGGACGCGGTGGCGCTGTTCTTCGTCACCGGGCGCGACCCGGCGGCGATTGTCGACATCTGCGCCGACGGGTTTGTGCCCGCGCCCTGCCATGTGGTGGGCGACGTGGGCACCACGATTGCCACATTCGACGGGCGCGCGGTCACGCCGATCCCGGAACTGGAAGCCGAGATTGCCGAAACATGGGGCGACCGGGCCGCGGCCTTGCGCGCCGCCATCGCGCCGATCCAGTCACTGCGCGAACAGGATACGCCGTTTCGCTATCGGCTGTCCTATCATTATGACGCCAGCTTCCACCCCGATCAGGTGGCGCATCTGTCCGAACTGGGTGTGGATGTGCTGATCTCGCACGGGCGTTTCGTGGATATCCTGCCGCGCGGGATCAGCAAGGGGCCGTCGCTGCTGCGTCTGCTGGATCATCTGGGCGTGGCGCCGGAGCGCGTGCTGGTGGCGGGTGACACGCTGAACGACCTGTCCATGTTCCAGACAGGCCTGCACGGCGCCGTCGTTGGCGGGGCCGAGGCTGAATTGCTGGACGCTGTCGCCCCCCTGCCCCGCGCCCATGTCTGCAAGGCCATAGGCGCCGCTGGCATCATCGAGGCCATCCACGCCCACGGACTGCACCCCGAACCCCCGGAGGTACCATCATGAAATCCGATCTGGTCATCGTCTATCACCGCCAACCCTATCAGGAGGTCGAGGTCGACGGGCGCATCGAGTTGCGCGAGCATTCCAGCCCCAACGGGATCGTCCCCACGATGAAGGGCTTTTTCGGCAAGGTGCAGCGCGGCGCCTGGGTCGCCTGGAAGCTGGCCGAAGACACCGGCGCGCCGGATTTCGAACCGGTGATCGAGGTTTCGGACAGTTTCGGCACCTATGACGTGAGCCGCCTGCCGCTGACCGAAGAGCAGGTGAAGAGCTTCTATCACGTCACGTCGAAAGAGGCGTTCTGGCCGATCCTGCACGGGTTCAAGGAGCGCTACAACTACGACCCGGTGGATTGGTCCACATTTCGCAGTGTGAACTGGGCCTTTGCCGAGGCCGCGGCCGAACAGGCCACGGATGACGCCGTGATCTGGGTGCATGACTACAACCTGTGGCTGGTGCCCGGCTACCTGCGGCAGTTGAAGCCCAATGCCACCATCGCCTTCTTTCACCACACGCCGTTCCCGGGCCCGGACATGTTCAACGTACTGCCCTGGCGTCAGGAGATCGTGGAATCGCTTCTGCAATGCGACTCGGTAGGCTTTCACATCCCGCGCTACGCCCAGAACTTCGCCGCCGTGGCGCGATCGGTGCGCGGCGTGCGCCTGACCGAAGACATGGACACGCCAGCGGAAATGCTGCAGCCCGGCGTGGCGCTGAATGACAGGATCATGCCGCTGAAGCTGGAACACGCCGGCCGCCCGGTTGCGGTGCATACCAGCCCGGTGGGTGTGAACTTCGACCATGTCGAGCGGCTGGCCACCACCCCCGAGGTGACAGAGAAGATCGACGAGATCCGCGGTTCGCTGAACGGTGGCAAGCTGATCCTGTCGGTGTCGCGCACCGATTACACCAAGGGCAATATCGAACAGCTTGAAGCTTTCGAACGCCTGCTGGAACGGCGTCCGGAGCTGCACGGCATGGTGCGGCTGATGCTGGTTTCGGTCGGCGCGAACCGCAACATGACCGCCTATCAGGAGGTTCAGGCAAGGATCGAGGAACTGACCGGGCGGATCAACGGCGCCTATGGCAGTTTCGAATGGCAGCCAGTCGCTCTGATCGGCCAGGCGATCCCGCTGGCCGATCTGGTGGCCTATTACGCGGCGGCTGATGTGGCCTCGATCACGCCGCTGGCGGATGGGCTGAACCTGGTGGCAAGCGAATTCTGCGCGGCCCGGCGCGAAGACACGCCCGGCGCGCTGATCCTGTCGGAATTCGCGGGCTGCGCGGTGCTGCTGGAGGGCGCGATCCCGGTCAACCCGTTCTCGCATGCGTCGATGGACAGCGCGCTGGATCAGGCGCTGGCCATGGAGCCGGTGGAGGCCAAGGCTCGCATGGCGGCGCTGCGCAAATCGGCCCGGCGCTGGGACATCAACACCTGGACCGAGGCCGAGCTTGCCCATTTCGACGCGTTGCGCGCGTCACACCGTCCGGCCCCTGTCGCCGCCGCCTGAGCGGCTCTCGCACCGAAATCGGTCGATTCCCCGGCCAATCCGTTTTAAAACGCCGCCGCGAATCGGAGATTGCGCGCGTCCGGAATGGGCGGCCGCACGGCGGTCGCCGGTTTGGCTTGACAGTCTTTTGTGGGATATCGGATCAAGTATACCACGCAGCCAGCACTCAGGCCCTTGCGGCCGCTTAACAGAACGGAACAGGTCAACACATGTCCCTAGCTCTGATTGCGGCCCTCCCTTTCCTTGGTGCCTTGTTGCCGGGACTGATGATCCGCGCGGGCCGCAACACCTGCGCCACCGCAACCGGACTGGTCACGCTGGTTGCACTGACGGGGCTGCTGCTGCACGCGCCCGCTGTGCTGAACGGCGAGGTGATCCAGACGCAGATCACCTGGATGCCGGTGCTGGGTCTGAACGCCAATTTCTTTCTGGACGGGCTGGGGCTGTTGTTTGCCGGGCTGATCCTGGGGATCGGGCTGCTGATCATCCTCTATGCCCGGTTCTATCTGGCCAAGTCCGACCCGATGGGCCAGTTCTACACTTACCTGCTGCTGTTTCAGGGCGCGATGGTGGGGATTGTCCTGTCGGACAACATCCTGCTTCTGCTGATCTTCTGGGAGCTGACCTCGCTCTCGTCCTTCCTGCTGATCGGCTACTGGCGGCACCTGCCCGAAGGGCGGCAGGGCGCGCGCATGGCACTTGCGGTCACCGGCATGGGCGGGCTGGCGCTCATCGGTGGGATGCTGATCCTGGGCAATATCGTCGGCAGCTACGACCTGACCGTGATCCTGGAAAACCGCGAGTTGATCCAGCAGTCCGACCTCTATGTGCCCGCGCTGCTGCTGATCCTGCTGGGTGCCTTCACCAAGTCCGCGCAGTTCCCGTTCCACTTCTGGCTTCCGCACGCCATGGCCGCGCCGACGCCGGTCTCGGCCTATCTGCACTCGGCCACCATGGTGAAGGCCGGGCTGTTCCTGATGGCGCGTATGTGGCCAGTGCTGTCGGGGACGGATATCTGGTTCTGGCTGGTGGCGGGCGCGGGGCTGATCACCATGGTCATGGGCGCGGTGATCGCGCTGTTCAAGGATGACCTGAAGGGGTTGCTGGCGTTCTCGACCGTCTCGCACCTGGGCCTGATCACCATGCTTTTGGGCATCGGCACCGATGTCGCCGCCGTGGTCGCCGTCTTTCACATCATCAACCACGCCACGTTCAAGGCCGCGCTCTTCATGACCGCCGGCATCATCGATCACGAGGCGCATACCCGCGACATCAAGCGGCTGGGGGGCCTTCGCACGCTGATGCCGGTGACCTTCGTGCTGGCCACGGTGGCGTCGCTGTCGATGGCGGGCATCCCGCCGCTCAACGGCTTCCTGTCCAAGGAGATGATGCTGGAGCAGGCCGCCGACGTGGGCTTCTTCTTCGGGCTGATGGTGACCATCGGGGCGATGTTCTCGGTCGCCTACAGCCTGCGCTACATCGTTCACGTCTTCCTGGGCCCCAAGCGCGAGGATTACCCCGCCAAGCCGCATGATCCGGGCTTCGGCATGTGGTCCGCACCCGCGCTGCTGGTGGTGCTGGTGGTGCTGATCGGCCTGTTTCCCAACACCATGGTCGGGCCGCTGGTGGCGACCACGGGCGGCGCGGTGATCGGCAGCAGCGATCTGCCCTATTACTCGCTGGCGCTCTGGCACGGGTTCAATGTGGCGCTCTTGATGTCGGTGATCGCCGTGGGCTTGGGTTATCTGGTGCTGCGCTTCCACCCGATGTTCGAGGAGATGTGGAACGACGCCCGCCGCCCGGAGGCGAAGGAAATCTTCGACGCGTTGATCGATCTGTGCGCGCGCGGCGCCGACCGGTTGACCAACGCGCTGCATGACGGCGCCATGACCCGCTATCTGGCGATCCTGACCGCTTCGGCCGTGATCTTCGGCGCGGTGGCGTTCCTGGGCGGCACCCACGGCACCGGCACGCGCGAGCCGCTGCCGATCACGGTCCTGCCCGCCATCGGCTGGGTGCTGCTGATCGTGGCCACGCTGGTCACGCTGTGGCTGCACCGCAACCGGCTGCTGGCACTGGTGATGGTGGCGGTGATCGGGCTGATCATCTCGGTCGGGTTCGCCTATCTTTCGGCCCCGGACCTTGCCTTGACCCAGCTTTCGGTCGAGGTGGTGACCGTGATCCTGCTGCTGCTGGCGCTCTACTACCTGCCCAAGGAAACCCCGATCGAAAGCACGCCCGGGCGGCGGCTGCGCGACGGGGCGATTGCAGGCTTTGCCGGGCTGGGCGTAACCGGGCTGCTGTATGCGATCATGACGCGCCCGCATGACAGCATCTCGTGGTTCCATCTGGAACAATCCTACCCTGGCGGCGGCGGCACCAATGTGGTGAACGTGATCCTGGTGGACTTCCGTGGCTTCGACACCTTCGGCGAGATCATCGTGCTGGGCATCGCCGCCGTGGGTATCTATGCCATCGTGGACGCGATGCTGCGTGGGCCTGCGCTGCGCCGGGTGGCGAATTTCAAGCCCGATTTCCGCCGCGCGGGCGACCGGCATCCGATGATGATGGTGGTGGCGACGCGGGTGATCCTGCCGGTGGCGCTGACCGTGGGGGTGTTCATCTTCCTGCGCGGGCACAACGAACCCGGCGGCGGGTTCATCGCCGGGCTGGTGGTGTCGATTGCGCTGTTGATGCAATACATGGCCTCGGGCTTCTCCTGGGCGCAGAAGCGGCAGCGCTTCGACTATCACGCCATCATCGCCGCCGGGATCATCATCGCCGCGCTGACCGGGGTGGGGTCGTGGTTCTTCGGCGCGCCCTTCCTGTCGAGCGCGTTCGAATACTACACCATCCCGCCGCTATCCGAGTTCGAGGTCGCCAGCGCCATCGCCTTTGACGTGGGCGTGTTCCTGACCGTCGTCGGCTCGGTCATGCTGGCGCTGGCAGAGCTGTCGCGGATCGGGCGCCACACGTCCGATGCCGTGAACACCGAGCCCATGGACATCGACCCGCGCGCCGACACGCCGCGCGCCAAGGCAGAGGAACACTGACGATGGAGTTTGTGGTTGCAAGCAGCGTGGGCCTGCTGACCGCCGCCGGTGTCTATCTGATGCTGCGCATGCGGACCTTTCCGGTGGTCGTCGGGCTGGCGCTGCTGGCCTATGCGGTCAATGTCTTCCTGTTCGCCAGCGGGCGGCTGACGCTGAACCAGCCGCCGGTGCAGATCTACGAAGGGCCGTGGTCCGATCCGCTGCCACAGGCGCTGGCGCTGACGGCCATCGTGATCGCCTTCGGCATGACCGCCTTCACCGTGATCCTGGCGCTGGTGTCCTTTCTCACCTCGGGCAGTGACTCGCTGGACATGGAAAACAGCGACCCGGCGGTGGCCAGGACGCCCGCCAAGCGCGGAGAAGACGCATGATGTCGCACTGGATCGTCGCGCCGATCATCCTGCCGTCGCTGATGGCGCCGCTGCTGGTGCTGGTGGCGCGGCATGACATCGGGCTGCAACGGGTGCTGTCGCTGGCGGCCACTGCCGCGCTGGTGGTGATTTCGCTGATGCTGGCCGTCGCCGCCGCGTCAGGCACGGTCGAGGTCTATGAGCTGGGCAACTGGCCCGCGCCCTTCGGGATCGTCATGGTGCTGGACCGGCTCTCGGCGCTGATGCTGGTGATGACGGCGCTTCTGGCGCTGGCGGTGCAGGTCTATGTGGTCGGCACCGACTGGGACCGGCGTGGGGCGCATTTCCACGCGCTTTACCAGTTCCAGTTGATGGGGCTGACCGGCGCCATGCTGACCGGCGACCTGTTCAACCTGTTCGTTTTCTTCGAGGTGCTGCTGATCGCCTCTTACGGGCTGATGGTGCATGGCGGCGGCAAGGCACGGCTGCGCGCGGGCGTGCAGTATGTGATCTTCAACCTGGCGGGCTCCACCCTCTTCGTGTTTGCTCTGGCCACGCTGTATGGTGTGACCGGCACGCTGAACATGGCCGACATGGCCGAACGCGCCCACGAGTTGCCCGAGGCCGATGTGGCGCTGCTGCGCACCGGGGCGGCGATGCTGCTGGTGGTGTTCGCCGTCAAAGGCGCGCTGCTGCCGGTGCATTTCTGGCTGCCCAACACCTATGTCCACGCCCCCGCGCCGGTCGCGGCGCTGTTCGCGATCATGACCAAGGTGGGCGCCTATTCGATCATCCGGGTCTATACGCTGATCTTCGGCCCCGAGGCCGAGGTCACGGGCACCATGCCCGGCGACTGGATCATGCCCGCGGCGGTGCTGACGCTGATCGTGGGCATGGTCGGCGTGCTGGCGGGCGGCAATCTGGCGCGGGTGGTGGCCTTTGCCGCCATCGGCTCCATGGGGACCATGTTTGCCGCCGTGGCGGTGTTCACCCCGGAAAGCACGCTGGCCGCTCTTTACTACATGGTGCATTCGACCTTTGCCGCCGCGGTGCTGTTCCTGATCGTCGATATGGTGCAATCGCGGCGCGGGACCTGCGCGCTGGGGGTTCTGCCGCCCATCGCGCAGACCGGGCTGATTGCCTCGCTCTTCTTTGCGGGCGCCATCGCCATGGCGGGGATGCCGCCGCTGTCGGGCTTTTTGGGCAAGCTGCTGGTGCTGGATGCGGTGCGCGATCATGGCGGGGTGGCCTGGGTCTGGGCGGCGATCCTGATCGGCTCGCTGATCGCCATCGTCGGGCTGGCGCGCGCAGGCAGCCAGCTGTTCTGGAAACCCCATGCCGAGGGCATCACCGACCCCGATGGCACCGTCGCCGCGATGGCGTCGCAGCCCGTGGGGGTGCCCGTGGCCTCGATCATGGCGCTTCTGGGGCTGATCGTGGTGATGACGCTGGGCGCCGGGCCGGTAACCGGTTACATGCAGGACACCGCCGGGCAGCTTTTCGACACCTCGGTGTATATCAACGCCGTGATGGGCCGGAACTGAGGGGGAGGGTATCACATGCTGCGCAAGGTCCTGCCCCATCCCTGGCTGACGCTGGTGGTCGCCGTGGTCTGGGTGATGCTGGTCAATGTCATCACCCTGAATGCGATCGTCTTCGGCCTGATCCTCGGGTTCATCATTCCGATCATCACCGCCGCCTACTGGCCGGAACGCCCCACCCTGCGCAACCCGATGATGATCATCGAATACGTTCTGGTGGTGATCCTGGACATCATCCGCGCCAATATTCAGGTGTCGCTGATCATCCTTGGCAAGCGCAACGCCGACCTGCAGCCGGGCTGGGTGACGGTGCCGCTGGACCTGCGCACGCCCGAGGCGATCACCGTGCTGGCGGGCACCATCACCATGACGCCGGGCACCGTGTCCTCGGACCTGTCCGATGACGGGCACGCGCTGCTGGTCCATTGCCTGGACGCACCCGACCCAGATGCCGTGGCCGCCGAGATCAAGGACCGCTACGAGCGCCGCCTGAAGGAGATCTTCGAATGATGACGATTGCCCTCTACCTCGCGTTCCTGTGCTATGGCGCGGCGCTCCTGATGAACATCTGGGTGGTGGCCCGCGCCGAAGGCGTCGGCGACCGGGTGCTGGCGCTGGACACCATGGTGATCAACGCCATCGCGCTGATGATCCTCTACGGCATCCTGCACACCACCCCGGTCTATTTCGAGGTGGCGATGCTGTTTGCCATGGTTGGCTTCATCTCGACCGTCGCCTATTGCCGCTTCATGCTGCGCGGCAACATCATCGAATGAGGCCGACATGAGCATCCTGGGCGAAATCATCGTGTCGATCCTGCTGCTGGCGGCGGGGTTCTTCGGGCTGGTCGGGTCCTATGGCCTGATCAAGCTCGACCAGCCGATGACGCGGCTGCACGCACCGACCAAGGCCACCACGCTGGGGGTGGGCAGCGTGCTCATCGCCTCGATGCTGTATTTCCTGTTCTTCGCCGAGGGCATCACCTTTCACGAGCTGATGATCTCGCTGTTCCTGTTCGTCACCGCGCCGGTGGTGGCGCATTTCATCGCCAAGGCGCAGCTGCACCGCAACTGGAAGCCCGGCGACCTGCCCGCACCGGGCGGCCGGGCGAAATCGTGGTCGGTCTACGATCAGGCCGACGAGCCCGCAGCCGACGACACCGCGCGCGACCCGGCGAAACCCGGCGAATAAACGCACCGTTTCGTCGCGCCGGACGCGAACGGGGTTCCAAGGCGGGTGGCGCTCTATATGATGGAGTGCATGTGTCTGCGCACCGGGCCATGGCCGGGTGCACCCTGTTTGCGTTGGTGTCATGAGCGAGGACCGGCTGGACCGCATGGTCGAACGTGCCGCCACGGAGGTGCTGCGCACCCCCGGGTCCGCAAAGCGTTTGCCCGCGTTGCTCTGCCGGACCTGGCCCGATGCGCCCGCGCTCGAGGTCGCTCTCGCCCTGTCCATCGCCGCGCGATCACTGGAGTTGTATTTTGCCGAAGGCAGTCCGTCGCATCGGGATGCGGCAGATTGCTGGCGGATGGCCGCACTGACCGCCTGCGAGGTGCATGCCGCGCGGTGTCTGGGGCTGGCGCACGAGCGGGCAGGCGATCTGCTGGCCTATTGGCAGGCGCAGGACGCCCGCGCCGAGGCACCGCCCGCAGAGCCGGAGAAATCCGGTGCCTGACTGGTTCCGCCCCGGCCCGCGCAACCTGATCACCGATGTGACCGGGCTAGTGGTGGGCAATGCGCAGGATGCGCGGCTGCGTTCGGGCGTGACCGTGCTGCGCGCGGCGGAGCCGTTCACGGCGGCGGTGCAGGTGCTGGGCGGCGCGCCCGGCACGCGCGAAACCGACCTGCTGGCGCCTGACAAGCTGGTTGCGGCGGTCGATGCGCTGGTGCTCTCGGGCGGCTCGGCCTTCGGGCTGGAGGCGGCGGGCGGAGCGACCGAGGCGCTGCGCGCGCAGGGGCGCGGCTTCGCGGTGGGCGAGATGCGCGTGCCCATCGTGCCCGCCGCGATCCTGTTCGACCTGACCAACGGCGGCGCGCA
>SKMI01000159.1 GCA_007121115.1 Paracoccaceae bacterium
CGGGGCGAGGGTTGGGGCGCGAAGCGCAACCGCAGCGCGCCGCCTTCCTCCGACACCTCCGCCGCCTCGGCCAGCGAGTCCGGGCGCGCGGCCATCAACTCGGCCAGTTGCGCGCGCGCCGCCGCCACGCCCTTGGGTGCCGGGATGCGCAGGTCGAGCCCGTCGCGCTCGGGCGTGCCCAGCGCCTCGCGTGGCTTTTCCAGCAGGTCCCATTCCGCCAGCGCCGCGATCACGTCGCGCCCCTCCCAGCCGCATGTCACTGTCGCCAGCGGGCAGCGGTTGTGGAAGCGGCAGCCATTGGGCAGATCGACCGCCGAAGGAATCTCGCCCGCCGACTCCAGCGGCGGTTTTTCCACACTCGGGTCCGGTTCGGGCGAGGCATTGAGCAGCAGTTGCGTATAGGGGTGCTTGCGCTCGGCGATGACCTTTTCCGTGGGGCCGACCTCGACGATCTCGCCCAGATACATGATCGCCGTGCGGTCAGCGACATAGCGGATCGTCGGCAGGTCGTGGCTGACATAGACGAAGGAAATCCCCATCTCGTCGCGGAAATGGCGCATGAGGTTCAAGACACCGGCGCGGATCGACACATCGAGCATCGAGACCGGCTCATCCGCCACGATGAAACGCGGCTCCAGCACGATGGCGCGAGCAATGGCAACCCGCTGGCGCTGTCCGCCCGACAGCTCATGCGGGAAGCGCTCCATGTAGGTCGTCGCCGGTTTCAGCCCCGCGCGTTCCAGCGCCTGCACGACGCGGTCGCGCTTGTCCTTGCCGCGGGCAAGGCCGTGGATGGTCAGCGGCTCGCCGACGATATCCTGAATGGTGAAGCGCGGGTTGAGCGTCTGGTAGGGGTCCTGGAACATCATCTGCGCGCGGCGGCGGAAGGCTTTCAGATCGCGCTTCTTCAAATGCGCGATGTCGTCGCCTTCGGACAGGATGCGCCCGTCGGTGGGTTCCTGCAGCCGCACCAGCATCTCGCCCGTGGTGGTCTTGCCCGAGCCGGATTCGCCCGCCAGCCCGAGGATTTCCCCCGCCTGCAGGTCCAGATCGATCCCGTCCACGGCGTGCACCTTGGCGTCCGAGCGCCCGAAAAACCCGCGCGCGATGGGGAAGTGTTTCACCAACCCCTCGACCTTCAGCACCTCTTCGCTTTCCGTCCGGTCGCGAAGCGGGGCGGCGACCAGTTCCTCGTTCAACCGCCGCCCGACCTCGACCCAGGCCGCGTTGGTGGCCGCCACGCGGCGGAATTCCTCCACCCGGTCGGGGTAGTGACAGGCGGCATAGCGTCCGTCGCCGACCTTGTGCTGGGCGGGCTCCTCGGCGCGGCAGCGGTCGGTGGCGAAGGGGCAGCGTTCGGCAAAGCGGCAGCCCGCGGGCGGGTTGAGCAGGTTCGGTGGCGTGCCGGGGATCGAGATCAGCTCGCGCTGCGCGCCCTCCAGCGTGGGGAAGGCGTTGGTCAGGCCCATGGTATAGGGGTGGAAGGGCGCGCCGAAGACCTGCCGCACCGGCCCCGTCTCCATGATCTTGCCGCCATACATCACCGCCACCCGGTCGCAGGTCTGCACCACGACCGAGATGTCATGCGTGATGAACATCAGCGCCATGCCGCGTTCGCGCCTTAGCCGGGCGAGGCGCGAGAGGATCTGCGCCTGCGTCACCACATCCAGCGCCGTGGTCGGCTCATCTGCGATCAGGAGCTGCGGCTGCAACGCCATCGCCATGGCGATCACAGCGCGCTGCTTCATGCCGCCCGACATCTCGTGCGGGTAGGCGCGCAAGCGCGAGGGGTCGAGGCCCACGGCACGGAACAGATCCTCGGCCCGCGCCCAGCCCTCGGCCTTGTCGATCTGGATATGGGCCTGCATCGCTTCGAGGATCTGGTCGCCCACGCGATAGACCGGGTCGAGCGCGTTCATCGCGGCCTGGCTGATCCAGGCGATCTCCTTCCAGCGCACGCGGCGCATGGCCTCGCCGGTCAGCGGCACCAGATCACGGCCGGCGAAATCGATGGCCCCGCGCGGTATCTCGCCATTCGGCGGCAGCAGCTTCAGCATCGCCTTGGCCGCCGTGGTCTTGCCGCAGCCGGATTCGCCCACCAGCCCCAGCGCCTCGCCGGGTTGAATCGTGAAATCGATCCCGTCCACCGCCTGCACCGGCCCGGCGCCGGTCCGGTAATGAATGGCCAGATCGCGCACATCCAGCAGTGTCTGCGTTGCCACATCCTTCATTGCCGCGCCCTCAGCCGTGGGTTGGCGACCACTTCCAGCGACCGCGAGATGAAGAAGACCGACAGCACCGTGGTCATGATCAGGATCCCCGGCGGCAGGTTCCACCACCAAGCCGTCCGCCACGCCCCCGAAAGCCGCGCGTCATGCAGGATGCCGCCCCAGGAAATCGCCTGCGGGGGCCCGAGGCCGAGGAAGGAGAGCGTTGCCTCGGCGATGATGCTGACGCCGACGATGATGGCGAGTTCCAGGAACACCAGCGGCAACACGTTCGGGAAGATATGCAGATACATGATCCGCAAATCCGAGGCGCCGGCCACCCGCGCGGCCTTGACGAAGGGGCGTTCGCGCAAGCTGAGAACCTGCGACCGGATCAGCCGCGCCACCGTGCGCCATGTCAGCAAGGACACGGCCAGGATCACGATGGTCAGCGAGGGCTGGAACAGCAGCACCAGGATCAAGGCGAAGGGTTCGAACGGGATGCCGTACATCACATCCACCGTGCGCATCAGCACGGTCTCGGTTCGCCCGCGGTAGTAGCCCGCGATCAGGCCGACATTGGTGCCGATCAGCACCACCAGCGTGGCCCCCAGAAAGCCCACCAGCAGCGCGATCTGGCTGCCATGCACGTTCTGGCTGAACAGGTCCCGGCCCAGATGGTCGGTTCCGAACCAATGCTCGCGCGAGGGCGGCAGAAGGCGGCTCACAAACCGGTCAGACCCCAGCGCCAGCATCTCGTCGCCCGTCACCAGCAGCGCGCGCAGATGCCGCTCGCTCTCCGTGGGCACAAGTTGCCAGGCCGTACCGTCCCATTCCATGATCAGCCCGCTGCGCCCCACGGCGATGGCCTGACCGTCATCGCCGATCCAGCCCGCGCGCATGGCGCGGGTGTCAGGGGCGTCGTCGGCACTCCAGCCGCTTTCGGCACTCTCGCGGCGCAAGAGCGTTCCGCGCTCGCCCACCACCAGCGCTGCACCACCCTCGGCGATGTGAATGTGGTTGAGGTCGCGGGTTGAGCCCAGCCGCTCCAGCGTGGCGCTGCCGTCCGCCGGGTCATAGCGGACTGCCAGCCCGCGCTCGCCCACGATCAGCGCGGTGCCGTCCACATCCAGCGCGACCGACTGCAGCGGGAAGCCACGCCCCACCGGACTGTCGATCTCGGTGAACGCGCCCGTGTCCGCGTCGAACAGCCAGATTTCCTCGCCCGTGCCGACCATCAGCGCGCTTGCGCCATCCAGCCAGACCACGCCGCGCAGACGCACTTCTTCGGGCGCCGTCACCGGCGTCCACGCCCCACCCTCGCGCAGCAGGATCACGCTGTCCTCGCCCACCACCAGCGCGCGCCTCTCGGGCGTCAGCGCGACCGCGTGCAGGTCAGCCTCGGTCGGCAGGTCGAGCGGGACCCAGTCTCCGGTTCCCTCGCGCGCCCAGGCCAGGCCACCGCGACCGACGATGATCGCCTCGCCCGCGCGATGGGCGGCGTCATTCAACGCCAGCGGGCCGAGGCTTTCCTGCAATTCCCAGCCATCGACCCCGCGCGAGAGCACCGAGCCGTCCTCGATCTCGTTGATATGGCGCGGGTCATGGGTGGACAGCACGGGCGCGAACAGCGCCATGGCGATAATCAGGCCCAGCACGCACAGGCCGATCACCGCCAGCCGGTCCTGCATCATGATCCGCAGGGGGACGATGGCGGCGCGGAGGAACGGGGGCAAGGTCATTGGAAGCTCACCCTCGGGTCCAGCGTGGTGTAGAGGATATCGACCAGCAGATTGAGCGTGATCACGAAAGCCGCCATGATCAGGAATGACGCCTGCGCCAGCGGGAAATCCGAGGTGCGCACCGCGTTCAGGATCTCGCGCCCCAGCCCGGGCCAGGAGAACACGACCTCGACCACCACCTGCCCGCCGGCGGCCAGCCCGATGGTCACGGCCAGTTGCGTCACCACCGGCAACAGCGCGTTGCGCGCGGCGTGTTTATACAGGATGTCGCGCTCGGGCAGCCCCTTGGCGCGGGCCATCTCGATGAAATCCTCGCCATAGACCTCGAGCATGGTGTTGCGCATGATCAGCAAGGGCGAGCCGAGGTAGTAGAGCGCCACGATCAGCACCGGCAGCACCGCGTGCCACAGGAAGTCCAGCGTCAGGATCTTGTCCCACCAGCCATCCGCGTCATAGGGCAGCGTGCGCATGCCCGAGGTTGGCAGGATCGAGAGGCCGACGCCGAAGATCAGGATGGCGATCATGCCCGTCCAGAACATCGGCGCCGAGCGGAACATCAGCCCGACGAAGATGCCGGTGGTATCCGCCCGCGAGCCGCGCCGCCAGGACAGCCACGCGCCCAGCGGCACGCCGATGGCATAGGCCAGCACGATCGCGGCCAGCATCAGGATCATGGTGTTGGCCAGCCGCTCCCAGACGATATCGGCCACCGGCGCGCGATAGCTGAAGGAGGTGCCGAACTCCCCCTGCACCGCGTTGCCCAGGAATAGCAGGTATTGCCGCCAAAGCGGTTCCTCCAGTCCGAACTGCGCGCGGATGGCGGCGCGCTGCTCGGCGTTCAGCCCTTCGGTGACCAGCGCCGCCGTGGGGTCCGGCAAACCCATGCGGAACAGGAAGAACAGGATCGTGGCGATGATCCACAGCGAAAAGATCGCCTGCAGCACGCGCTTGATCAGATAGCCTCGTCGCGACATCGCCCCTGGTCCCCCGGCAGGCGCGCGCGCCCGGCCCTGTCTTCATCTTGCCAGAAATACCCAAAAAAGGGGCCCGCCGCAGCGGTGCTGCGACGGGCACGGGATCAATGAAGCTCAGCGTTGCAGCCGACCTTCATCGTCCCAACTGTAGCCCGCAGCTTCAAGCTCGGCGCGCGCGGCCTCCATGTCGAACTCGAACCGTTCGATGAAGGGCGCGTGCCAGAAGGCATTGACCGGCGCGATGATCGAGGTGCCCACCTCGCCGCGCCCGTCCAGCAGCACGTTCACCATCCGCTCACGGTCCATGGCCATGGTCAGCGCCCGGCGCACGGCCACATCGTCAAACGGCGCGCGGCGGGTGTTGAAGGTCATGTGATAGTAGCCGAAATCCGGCACCGACACCACCGTCAGCTCCTCGTTCTCCTCGGCCAGCGGGATCTGGCCCGGCTCCAGCCGCCAGGCGGTCATGTCGATCTGCCCGGTCTGCAGCGCGGTGAACACCCCTTCGGCATCGGCATAGATCACGAATTCCACAGCATCCGTGTTGATCTCGTCGGCGTGGAAATGATCCGCGTTGGTGGTGATCGACATGAACTCGCCGCGGTCATAGCGGTCGAACACGAACGGCCCCGAGCCCACGGTGGGGATCTCGCTCGGCGTCAGTTCGCCGGGGTTCTCGATCCCCTCCCAGATATGTTGCGGCAGGAGCGGTATCTGGCTCAGCGTGATGGTGGCGAAGGGGGCCGAAGGCTCGCGCAGGTTGAAGCGCACGCTCAGGTCGCCGGTCTGCTCCACCGTGTCGATGGCGGCAAGGTAGCTGTCGAAGTAGCTGTAATCGCTCTCCATGTAGTAGTTGAAGGTGAAGACCACATCCTCGGCGGTCAGCGGCTCGCCATCGTGGAAGGTCATCCCCTCGCGCAGGGTCACGTCGATGGTCACGTCATCGACCGGCGTCACTTCGGACGCGGCCCACGGCACCGGCTCCACATCGGGCGACAGGCGCACGAGGCGGTCATAGTAGAGCCGCATCCACTTCCAGCCCCAGACCGAGGTCGAGGCCAGCGGGTTGATGTTGTCCGGCTCCTGCGGGCCGCCGATCCGCAGGGTGGCGCGGTCGGTCAGCGGCTCGGCCTCCATCGGCACCCATTCGGAATAGAGCGCCTCGCCCGCCATGGCGTTCATGTTGGTGAATGTGGTGTTGTTGTAGGCCACCACCTCGTCGCGGTTGAACAGCACGACCACGGGCGCGTCGGGAACGTAAAGCTCCTGCATCTCATGCACGATCGCCTGGCGTGCCTCGACATCGAACTCGGCGCCCTGCGCGTCATAGAGTGCGTCATAGTCGGGGTTGTCATAGCCGCCGGGGTTGTTGGCGCCCAGCCCGCCCTGACGGCTGTCCAGCGTGCCCAGGAAGAACTGCGGGTCCAGTCGGTCCACCCGGCCTGACCAGCCCAGGATCGTGGCATCGAAATCCTGCTCGGAGTAGAAGCGGTCCAGCAGGGTGCTGAACTCCAGCGGCCGGACCGAGACATCCATCCCCAACTCGCGCCAGGCATCGGCGATGATGAAGGCGCCTTCATAGCGGATGGGGTCGTAGGATTCGGTCGTGGTGAAGATCTCGACCGAGGGCACGCGCTCCTGCGCGGCGCCCGGCGCGGCGAAGGCGGTCAGCGCGGCAATCGACGCCCCGGTCAGCATGAGTGTTCGTTTCACGGTGTTATCTCCCTGTTGTTTGTGGCATGCGCGGCATGCTGTCAGGTCAGGGCGCCGACGGTATTACTCATGTTCAGTAAAGGTCAACCCCGCGTCTCGGGGCCATGGACCTTCGTTGCTTGACGCGACAGTATGCGCGCGATCCGTGGCCGCCGCCGCACCGCAGAGGGCAAAACGCATGACCGCACGCTTCGATCATCTGGCCATCGCGGCCGAAAACCTGGACGCCGGGGTCGCGGCGGTGGAGGAGGCGCTGGGTATGGCGCTGCTGCCCGGCGGGCACCACGTCCGGATGGGCACGCACAACCGGCTGCTGTCGCTGGGCCCCGACGAATACCTGGAGGTCATCGCCATCGACCCGGACGCCCCCGCGCCCGACCATCCGCGCTGGTTCGATCTGGACCGCTTCGCCGGGCGCCCGCGCCCGCAGACCTGGATCGCGCGGTGCGATGATATGGACGCCACGCTGGCGCGCGCGCCCGAAGGCGCGGGCCGCCCGATGGAGTTTGCGCGCGATGATTTGCGCTGGCGCATGGCGGTGCCTACGGACGGGCGGCTGCCCTTCGACAGCCTGTTTCCGGCGCTGATCGAATGGCAGGGCGCGCGCCACGCTGCGGCGGGGCTCACGGACACTGGCGCGCGGTTGGAGGCATTGGCACTGCGTCACCCGCAGGCGGAGGCGTTGCGCGCCGCACTTGGTCCGCTCCTGACGGACGGGCGGCTGAGCATCAGCGCAGGGCCGGTGGCAATCAGTGCCGAGATCCGCACCCCGCACGGTCTGCGGGTGCTGGTGTGATCCGGCCCGCGGCCGCGGCGGATGCCCCGGCCATCGCCGCGATCTGGAACCCGGTGATCCGCGACACGGTGATCACCTTCAACCCGGTGGAGCGGACCGAGGCCGAGATCACCGCGCTCATCGCCGAGGCCGAGGCCCGCGACTGGGGCTTTCTGGTCGCCGA
>SKMI01000262.1 GCA_007121115.1 Paracoccaceae bacterium
GCCTGGATGCGGCGGAAATTCAGCCAGTTCATGAAGCCCGCGGGCGTGTGGAACACCGGGCGGCCCGACAGGTCGCTGACGCATTCGAACTCGTCAGCGCGGTCGGTGGACACGGTCATGAAGGTTTCCATCGGATAGGCGTACCAGGTGTGCACCTGCTTGCCGACCGTCGGCTCGAACCCTTCGAAGGCCCCTGCCCCGTCATAGAGGTCGCGCATCCCCACATCGGCGGTATAGCCGATCTCGGCCTCGCCGTTCATGGTGGCGCGCTTGGCCGCGGTGGTCGAGGGATAGGGGTTCACGGTGACCACAACCTCGCCCGGCATGGCCGATTCGAGCACGTTGGCCATGGCGCTGGCGACCATGTAGCCGTAGGAGCCGGTGCTGGACGTGGCCCAACGGATCGACTCGCGGGCATCCGCCGCGCCTGCGGCCAGCATCATCGCGCCGGCCACCCCAAAGCCAACCGTGCCGCGGAAAATGTTGTTTCTGCAGGTCATGTTATCTCCTCCTGTTGGTGCTGTTGCGTGACTGTACGCAGACAGGGGGAGACTAGGGAGTGTTCACCGCCGAGGCAAATGTTTTCCTGCAGCGCATACGCTTCGCGGCGAGCCATCGCGGGTCACTGCAACCCTGGCGCGAATCACTCGGTGCCCGGCGTGGGCTGCGCGCGAAAGCGCTCGATCTCGGCGGTAACCTGCGCGGCGAAACACGGCTCCTCGTCCTGCAGGCGCTTGATCAGGCTCTGGCGCCCGCGCGCATCGGCGGACAGGATCACACGGCGCAGGAACGCGGTCTGCCCGCGGGCGCTCTCGGCGAAACGGTCAGGATCGATCAGCGCCTCGGACGGGCTGCCCAGCATCAGTAGCGCGGCATGGCTGCCCAATGCCCCGTTCGCCGCCTGCGTGCAGGCCGGAACATCCGCGCCGCAACGGGCTTCGCACAGCGCACGCGCCGGAAGGGCCTCGGGCGCGGATGCAAGCCAGTCGTCCAGGTCCTGCGTCCTGACCTCGGCGCTCAGGACCCGGCGCTGCGGGTCGCCCGGGTGCAGCGCATCCGCGTCGACCTCGGCGCCATCCAGATGCGCCAGATACAGCACCGCTTCCGGATACTCCGGGTCGGCGGCAAGGGCGCGCAGGCCGCCAGCCTCGCGCAAGGTGGCATAGATCAGCGCCTCACGTGCGGCGCGGGCCTCCCCGGCCCGGACGAACTCCAGCCCCAGCGACGCGGGCGCGTCCGCCTGCCACAACCGCTGCCAAAGCGCGGCATGGGGGCTTTGCACCGCCGCAGCGCGCACCCAGCTGACACCCGAAAGCCCGCCCTCGGCCCGCATCAGCGCCACCCGATCCGCGCGGGGCAGACGCGCAAGCCATGGCCCCTGCAGCGATGGTGTCTTGTCGATCAGCGCCAGCAGCAACTGCGCCGCCGTATTCCCGCCGCGCGCCAGCTCTGCAAGCTGCGGCAGTGCCGCTTCCTCGGGGCCGTCCAGCCACAGTGTCACGGCCGCCGCGAATCCCGGATCGGCCTGACCCGGCACGGTTTCCGCCGACTCGGCCATTGCACTGACGGCTGCAAGACCGCCCAGGATTACCAGACTCAAACCCAGCCAGATCCGCCGGAAACGTGCCACGCCCGCTGCTCCCCCTGCTTGCAGCCCTGACTATGAAGTGCGCATTTCCGGCGGGCAAGCGCCCATTTCATCATCCCTGCGTGACCACCGCTCCGGACCGGTCGGACGGGGCGCGCACGCCACCGACGGGCGCAGGATCCGTGTCCGAGGTTTCGGCCCCGGTTTCGGACCATGTTTCGGCACCCGGGCGGTTCGGCGCAGAACACTCTGTTTCCCGGCGGACTTGCGGCAACCCATTTTTGCCCTCATTCCTCCGAACCGGCGACACGCTTGGCGCCGATACCCATGATATCCCGTAACCGCGCTTCGGAAGGCCCGCCTATGCCCACCCTGGACGACCAGCACGACGACATTGACCTGTCCAAGGCCCAGACCGAAGCGGAATGGCTGGCCCGGCTCGATGAACTCGGCGAGGAGGTGGGCGATTTCATACCGCTGGGCACGCGCCATGCGGCCTTCGGACTGCACGGCTCTGAAGCCGTTTTGCTGGTCAGCTTCGAGAACGCCGCCACGATCCGCGCCGCCGGCGGGCGCCAGCGCCCGATGGGATATGAAATCGCGGTGGCGCAGGGCTGGTCGGCGCTGGTCTTCGTGGCGCGCGGCGACACCTGGTTCCGCGATGCGGCGGTCTGGGACCACATGGACCGGCTGATCGACGACGGGTTCTTCGACGGGTTCGACCGCGTGGTGTTCTTTGGCGCGGGGGCCTGCGGCTACGCGGCGGCGGCCTATTCCGTGGCCGCACCCGGCTGCACGGTGCTGACCGTCGCCCCGCGGGCGACGCTGGACACCGCCCGCGCCGATTGGGACACGCGCTTCCCGCAGGCCCGGCGCCTGGATTTCACCACCCGCTTCGGCTACGCGCCCCAGATGTGCGAGGCAGCCGACAAGGTCTTCCTCATCCATGACCCTGCGCGGCGGCTTGATTCGATGCATGCATCGCTCTTTGCGGGGGGCAATGTCACCCGGCTGCGCACGCGCTGGCTGGGCCCGGATACCGCACGCGAATTGACCAGCATGGGGGTGCTGGTCCCCGCGATCGAGATGGCGGGCAGCGCCACGCTGGATCGCAGGTCGTTCTTCAGGTTGTTCCGCCAGCGGCACAGCTTCGCCACCTATCTCACCCGTCTCGCCCTGCGCACCGAGGCGCTGCAGCGCCCCCGCCTGACGGCGATTGCCGCGCGAGCGGCGCTGACCCTGGTGCGGTCCGAGCGGCTGTCCGAGATCCTGGCCCGCGCCGAAGCCGCGCTCGAGGCCCGGGCCGAGACCGTCTGAGCAGGCCCCCGCCCCCAAGGCACAATTGCGAACTGGATTCGCCCGCCCGCTTTGTGTAACCGAAAGCGCATGGCCCTGACCCTGACCCTGCGCCGTCCGGACGACTGGCACCTGCACCTGCGCGACGGCGCCATGCTGGCCGCCGTGGCGCCCGAATCGGCGCGCCACTTCGCCCGCGCCATCATCATGCCCAACCTGGTGCCGCCGGTGGTGACCGGGGCGCAGGCCAGCGCCTACCGCGAGCGTATCCGCGCCGCCCTGCCGCCGGGCAGCGCCTTCACCCCGCTGATGACCCTCTACCTGACCGAAGACACCGACCCGGCGGACGTGGTCGCCGCGCATGAAAGCGGCATCATCCAGGCGGTGAAGCTCTACCCGGCGGGCGCGACCACCAATTCGGCCTCTGGGGTGCGCAATTTTGCCCGCACCCGCCCCGTGCTCGAGGCCATGGCCGAAGCGGGCATCCCCCTCTGCGTCCACGGCGAGGTCACCGACCCCGACATCGACATCTTCGACCGCGAGGCGGTGTTCATCGACCGCGTGCTCGATCCCCTGCGCGCGGCCACGCCCGGGCTGCGCGTGGTCATGGAACACATCACCACCGCTGATGCCGCAGATTACGTGCGATCCGCGCCCGAAGGGCTGGCCGCCACCATCACCACGCATCATCTGGTCATCAACCGCAACCACATCCTGGCAGGCGGCATCCGCCCGCATTACTACTGCCTGCCCGTGGCCAAGCGCGAAACCCACCGCCTGGCGCTGCGCGCCGCCGCCACCTCGGGCGACGCGCGCTTCTTCCTGGGCACCGACAGCGCGCCCCACCCGGACGGCGCCAAGGAAAGCGCGTGCGGCTGCGCGGGCTGTTTCACCGCACCGCACACGCTGCCCATCCTCGCCCATGTGTTCGAGGACGAGGACGCGCTCGACCGGCTCGAAGGCTTCACCGCGCTTCACGGCCCCGCCTTCTACCGCCTCCCCACGAACGAGGACCGCCTCACCCTCACCCGCGCCGACACCCCGCTCGCCCTGCCCGCGAAGCTGGACACCGGCGACGGCCTCGTCACCCTCTTCGATCCCGGCTTCCCCCTGCACTGGCAGGTCACCGACCCCGCATGACCGCCCACCCCTTCATCTTGCCGAAAATACCCCACGGGGGTGCGGGGGTGTGAAACCCCCGCATGCGCCCTGTCCACCCAGCACCCCCGCCCGAAAGGACCGCCCATGCGCCCCGCCAGCTTCACCGATCGCGCCACCGTGGCGCGCCTGACCGCCCGGATGCTGCTGGACATCCGCGCCGTACACTTCAACGCGGCCGAGCCCTTCACGCTCGCCAGCGGCCTGAAGGCCCCCACCTACATCGACTGCCGCAAGCTGATCAGCCACCCGCGCATCCGTTCGGCGCTCATGGACTTCCTCACCGCCCGGGTGATGGAAGACGCGGGCTTCGAGGCCTTCGACAACATCGCCGGGGGCGAGACCGCAGGCATCCCCTTCGCCGCGCTGGTCGCCGAACGCATGGGCCTGCCCATGACCTATGTGCGCAAGAAGCCCAAGGGCTACGGCCGCAACGCCCGGATCGAGGGCGAGATGACGCCGGGCCAGCGCGTACTGCTGGTCGAGGACCTGACCACCGATGGCGGCTCGAAACTCGGCTTCGTCGATGCGATCCGCGACACCGGCGCGGACTGCGCGCATACGGCGGTGATCTTCTACTACGGCATTTTCCCGCAGACCGAACCGCGCCTGGCCGAACACGGCGTGCGGCTGCACTGGCTCTGCACCTGGGCCGATGTCTTGGCCGAAGCCCGACGCGGCGGCGATTTCGACGCCACCACACTGGACGCCGTGGCCACCTTTCTGGACGCCCCGGAAAGCTGGCGCGCCTGAACGCTGCGGAATACTGGGGCTCACGGTGGAGGCGAGTACCGGAATCGAACCGGTGTACACGGATTTGCAATCCGCTGCGTAACCACTCCGCCAACTCGCCGTTCCGTCGTGGCTCTGGCGATGTAGCCCAGCGGCCTGCGGCACGCAAGAGGGCGCGTGGGGTGAAACGGCGGGTCAGCATCCGCGAAGGCGCGGGGCCTATGTCCCGGCCAGCAGCCCTTCGGCCAGATCGGGCAGAAGGCCGAAATCTGCGAAGCGGGCCTGATGGACGATCTCCTCGGGTGCGCTCTGGCGGTAGCCTTCGGTGAACAGCGCGAACGGGAGCGCAGCCGCGGCGGCGGTCAGGGCGTCGACCTCGCTGTCGCCGACATAGACCGCCCGGCCGCCGCCCAATGCCGCGTGCACATGGCGCAGCGGTGCCGGGTCGGGTTTGCGCACCGGCAGACTGTCACCCCCCACCACCGCGGCAAACCGGTCCGACAGGCTGAAATGCGCCAGCACCGCGCGCGCCGGGCCGATGGGTTTGTTGGTGCACAGGCCCATGCGCCAGCCCGCGCGCCCAAGGCGCTCCAGCGCCGCCTCGACCCCAGGATAGACGCGGGTCAGCGCGTGGGCGTGTTCGTATATCTCCACGAACTCGGCTTCCAGCCGTGCAAGCGCCGGCGCGTCCGAGGGCAGCCCCGCCGCCGCCGCCAGCCGGGTCACGAATGCCCCGGCACCCGCGCCGATGAACCCGTGCGTCTGCGCCAGCGTGATCGGCGCGCGGCCCCGGCGTTCCAGCAAGGTGTTGGCGGTGGCGCGAATGTCCGGGGCGCTGTCCAGCAGCGTGCCGTCAAGATCGAAGATGATGGTCTTCATGGTACTGCCTGCGGGGTATCGGTGGCGGGCGCGTCCAGAAACGCGCGCAACGTCTCGGCGAATTCGCGCGGCTTTTCGGCGTGCAGCCAGTGCCCCGCGCCCGGAATCCGGGCGAAGCGCGCCTGCGGGAAAAGGGCGCGGATCAGCGGGCGGTGTTCGCGGCGCACGTAGTCCGAGGCCCCGCCGGACAGGAACAACGCGAGGCCGTCGAACTGCCCCGCGACCTCGGGCCAGCCGATGATCCGCTCCATCTCGGCCTCCAGCACGTCGAGGTTCAGCCGCCAGCGCGGCGGATCGGCGCGCAGGTCCAGCGATTGCAGGAGGAAGGCGCGCACACCGCGGTCTTCGATCCTCTCGGCCAGCCGCCGGTCGGCCTCGGCCCGCGTGTCCAGTCCGCGCAGGTCCAGATCGCGCATGGCCCGGATCAGCGGCGTCTGGCTGTGGCCATAACCCACCGGCGCGATATCGGCCACCACCAGCCGCCGCACCAGCGCGGGTTCCGTCAGCGCCAGCACCATCGCCGCCTTGCCGCCCATGGAGTGCCCCATGACATCGACCGGCCCGCCCTGCGCGTCAATCCAGCCCGCCAGATCGGCGGCCATATCGTCGTAGCCATGGCGCTCCGCGCGGGGGCTGGCGCCGTGGTTGCGCATGTCCACCGCGAAGACCGGGCGCGTGTCCGCCAGCCGCTTGGCGATGGCCCCCCAGTTGCGCGCCGAGCCGAAGAGACCATGGACAATCAGCAGCGGTGTCCCGCCCGTGGCGTCCCCGTGTCGGATGGTTTCAAGTTCCATGCAAAGCCCCCAGCCCGGATTGCACCGCCGCGTTGCAGGCAGTAATACGTCGGCGGCGCGCGACCACAACCCCCTGCCCCAAGCCCAACAAGGCTCATGCCCCCCGATATCGCCAGCCGCATCGCCGAGATCACCGCGCTCCTGCAGGCCGAGTTCCGCGCCTCGGGCGAAACGCTGGCCGATGCGCTGCCCGATTGCCGCCGCCGCCTGCCCCGGCGCCTGCGCGCCGAGGCCGATTTTCTCGCCGAGATCGAGCCGCTGGCCGCGCACCCGCGGCTGGCCCGGCAACTCGATCTGGCGCGGGCCGAGGCCGCCAGCACCGCCGTGCACACCTATCTGAGCCGCCTCAACCGGGGGCGACGGCGGGTGGACCTGTTGCTCACCGTCCTCGGCAGCGTCGCCTTCGGCCTGCTGGTGATGCTGATCCTGATGGTTCTGGTCCTGCGCTGGCGGGGCGCGATCTGAGAGGAACGCGTTGGCCCCGTGAGACTCACAGCCCCGCCCACGCGCCAGCGCGGGCAGCGCCCTTGGGGCGTGCGGCGGCGGGTGGATGGGCACGCCTCGAGGGTGCTTTTTCTCCAAGGAAATATGGTGGTGCGGCGGAATGGACGCCCGGCGTCCTACGCCGTCGCCCCCCCGCGCGCCGCGAATTCGGCATTCAGGCCGCGGGTGAACTCGTTCAGCCAGGGCTGGCGGTCGCGCTTCAAGCGCTCGGCCCGGATGATCGTGCGCAGCGCCTCCTCGGTGGCGTCCAGATCATCATTGACCAGCACGTAATCGTATTCGGCCCAGTGACTGATCTCGTCGCGCGCCCGCGCCATGCGCCCGGCGATCACCTCGGCGGTGTCCTGCGCGCGGCCCTGCAGCCGCGCCTCAAGCTCGGCGATCGACGGCGGCAGCACAAAAACCGAAATCGAATCCTTCCCCAGGGCCGAGTTGCGGATCTGCTGCCCGCCCTGCCAGTCGATATCGAACAGCGTGTCCTGCCCGGCTTCGAGCGCCGTTTCGACCGGGGCGCGCGGCGTACCATAGAGGTTGCCGAACACCTCGGCGTGTTCCAGCATGTCGCCGCCCGCCACCATCGCCTCGAAAGTCTCGCGGCTGCGGAAGTGGTATTCGCGCCCGTCCACCTCGCCCGC
>SKMI01000151.1 GCA_007121115.1 Paracoccaceae bacterium
GACTTCATCATCAAGGCCTGCGCGCTGGCGCTGCAGGACGTCCCCGACGCCAACGCCGTCTGGGCCGAGGACCGCATCCTGCGGCTGAAGCCCTCGGACGTGGCCGTGGCCGTGGCGGTGGAGGGGGGGCTGTTCACCCCCGTGCTGAAGGACGCCCATGCCAAGACGCTCTCGGCGCTCTCGGCCGA
The DNA here is from genome assembly GCA_007121115.1 of Paracoccaceae bacterium. Taxonomy (GTDB): domain Bacteria; phylum Pseudomonadota; class Alphaproteobacteria; order Rhodobacterales; family Rhodobacteraceae; genus Rhabdonatronobacter. The sequence goes on from SKMI01000151.1 coordinate 189, forward strand.
GATGAAGGACCTGGCGGGCCGCGCCCGCAACCGCAAGCTGGCGCCGCACGAATATGTCGGCGGGTCCATGGCGATCTCGAACCTCGGCATGTTCGGGATCGAGAATTTCGACGCGGTCATCAACCCGCCGCACGGCTCCATCCTGGCGGTGGGCGCGGGGGTCAAGCAGCCCGTGGTCGGCAAGGACGGCGAACTGGCGGTGGCCACGGTGATGTCGATGACGCTTTCCGTGGATCACAGGGTGATCGACGGCGCGCTGGGGGCGGAGTATCTCAAGGCGGTGATCGGCTATCTGGAAAACCCGATGCTGATGCTGGCCTGAGCCGCGCGTGACCTTTCGGCGCGCGCGTGCCGCGCGCAAGTCCATGTGTCAAGGCCCCAGCGTTGCGGGGGCCTTTCCGGTTTGGGGGCGCTGCCCCCGTCGCGCCCTGACGGGCGCGACTCCCCCGGAGTATTTGGGGCAAGATGAAGGGGTCAGTGCAGCACGGTATCCTGACGGGTGTCGCCGTCCCGCTGCGAGGCCGACAGGCGCGCGCCGATCATCAACCCGTCCGGCCCGGCGGTGACCGGAACGGTGGCGCCGTCACCGACCTCGCCCGCCAGCAGCATTTCGGCCAGCGGGTCCTGCACCGCGCGCTGGATCACGCGCTTCAGGGGCCGGGCGCCGAAGACCGGATCATAGCCTTCATCGGCCAGCCATTTCCGGGCGCTGTCGTCCAGTTCCAGCGTGATCTTGCGCGCCAGCAGGCGCTTCAGGAGCCGCGCCATCTGGATGTCGACGATCGCGTCCATGTCCTCGCGCGCCAGCCGGTCGAAGATGACCGTCTCGTCCAGCCGGTTCAGGAACTCGGGGCGGAAGTGGTTGCGCACGGCCTCCATCACCTCGGCCCGCGCCTGAGCGCTGTCGGCACCATCGGGCAGGCGTGACAGGGCCTGCGAGCCCAGGTTCGAGGTCAGGACGATCAGCGTCTGCTTGAAGTCCACCGTCCGGCCGTGGCCATCGGTCAGCACCCCGTCGTCGAGCACCTGCAAGAGCACGTTGAACACCTCGGGGTGCGCCTTTTCGACCTCGTCGAACAGGATCACCTGATAGGGACGGCGGCGGACGGCTTCGGTCAGAACGCCCCCCTCTTCGTAGCCGACATAGCCCGGAGGGGCCCCGATCAGCCGCGCGACGGCGTGTTTTTCCATGAATTCGCTCATGTCGATGCGGACCATGGCCTGATCGTCGTCGAACAGGTATTCGGCCACCGCCTTGGTCAGTTCGGTCTTGCCGACACCGGTGGGGCCAAGGAAGAGGAAGCTGCCCAGGGGGCGGTTTTCATCGTTCAGCCCGGCGCGCGCGCGGCGCACGGCATTGGCGACAGCCTGCACGGCGGTGTGCTGACCGACCACGCGGCGGTGCAGTTCCTCCTCCATGCGCAGGAGTTTCTCGCGCTCGCCCTCCAGCATCTTGGAGGTCGGGATGCCGGTCCAGCGTTCGACCACCTGGGCGATCTGCTCGGGGCGGACGGCTTCGGCGACCATCTCGGCGCCTTCGCGGTCCTCGGCCTCGGCGAGTTGCTTTTCCAGCCCCGGGATGATGCCGTAGGACAGTTCGCCCGCGCGGGCGAGGTTGCCCTCGCGCTTGGCGACGTCCAGTTCGGCGCGGGCGCGGTCCAGTTGCTCCTTCAGGTCGCGGGCCGAGGCCAGCTTGTCGCGCTCGGCCTGCCATTTCGCGGTCATCTCGGCGCTGCGCTGCTGGAGCTCGGACAGTTCCTTTTCCAGCCGCTCCAGCCGGTCACGCGAGGCGGTGTCGTCCTCCTTCTTCAGCGCTTCGGCCTCGATCTGCTTTTGCAGGATCTCGCGGTCGAGCGCGTCCAGTTCCTCGGGCTTGCTGTCGACCTCCATGCGCAGACGGCTTGCGGCCTCGTCCATCAGGTCGATGGCCTTGTCGGGCAGGAAGCGGTCGGTGATGTAGCGGTGGCTGAGCGTCGCGGCGGAGACCAGCGCGCTGTCCGAGATCCGCACGCCGTGGTGCAACTCGTATTTCTCCTTGATGCCGCGCAGGATGGAGACGGTATCCTCCACCGTCGGCTCCTCGACCATCACCGGCTGGAAGCGGCGGGCCAAGGCTGCGTCCTTCTCCACATGCTTGCGGTATTCGTCTAGCGTGGTGGCACCGACGCAATGCAACTCTCCGCGCGCCAGCGCGGGCTTGATCAGGTTCGCCGCGTCCATGGCGCCTTCGGATTTGCCAGCGCCGACCAGAGTGTGCATCTCGTCGATGAAGAGGATGATTTCCCCAGCGGCGGCGGTGACTTCCGACAGGATGGATTTCAGCCGTTCCTCGAACTCGCCGCGGTATTTCGCCCCGGCGATCAGCGCGCCCATGTCCAGCGCCATCAGGCGCTTGTTGCGCAAGCTCTCGGGCACATCGCCGTCGATGATGCGCAGCGCCAACCCTTCGGCGATGGCGGTCTTGCCGACGCCGGGTTCGCCGATCAGGACGGGGTTGTTCTTGGTCCGGCGGCTCAACACCTGCATGGAGCGGCGGATTTCCTCGTCGCGGCCAATGATCGGGTCGATCTTGCCTTCGCGCGCGGCCTCGGTCAGGTCGCGGGCGTATTTCTTCAGCGCCTCATAACCTTCCTCGGCGCTGGCACTGTCGGCGGTGCGGCCCTTGCGCAGGTCCTCGATGGCGGCGTTGAGGCTCTGGGCACTGACGGCGCCCGCGTCCAGCGCGTCCTTGGCCTCGGACCGGACCATGGCCAGCGCCGTCAGCAGCCGCTCGACGGGCACGAAGCTGTCGCCCGCCTTCTGGGCCAGTTTCTCGGCCTGATCCAGCACCTTGGCGGTCTGGCCGTCCATGTAGATCTGGCCCTGCCCGCCCTGCACCTGCGGGATCTTGGCCAGCGCGATGTCATTGGCCTGCGCCACACGCTCGGGCGCGCCGCCGGCGCGCTTGATCAGGTTCGCGCTCATGCCCTCCGGGTCGTCCAGCAGCGCCTTGAGCAGGTGTCCGGGCACCAGCCGCTGGTGATCCTCGCGCAGGGCGATGGTCTGCGCCGCCTGCAGAAAGCCGCGGGCGCGTTCGGTGAATTTTTCGATATTCATTGCCTGTCACTCCTTGCAAAGCGCCCGATGAGTAGGTGCGCCCGCGTCTTGCGGCACGCCCCGGGGCCGGGCCTTGCTACTTACTTGGGGAGCGGGCAACACTGTTGCAAGATCGCATCGGAAACCGGCGCCAGTTTTGCGCCGGCTTTCTTTTGCCATTCATATCAGCCTGATACGATGCGATCTTCACGCATCGCATCATCCTGCCGATCACCGGTAGAGAAGCGACTTGCCGTTGTGGAACAGATGGATGCGGTCCGGTTCGGCGGTCAGTTTCACCTTGTGGCCGCGCATCTCGGAGTGGGTGCCGGGGAGTTTGGCCAGTATGGGCTTCTCGCGCCCGTCGGGCTTGAAATAGAGCACGGTCAACTCGCCCAGCGCCTCGACGATCTCGACCTCGCCGCGATAGAGGAATTCCTCGCCGTCGGTGGCGGTCACATCCTCGGGGCGGACACCCAGATTGATCTTGATGCCCTTGTCGCTGTCGCGGGTGGGGATGGCGGCGCGGGCGGTGCCACCGCCTTCCAGCTTGACCACGGTCTGCTGGCCGGTTTCCACCACCTCGCCCGGGATCATGTTCATGGCCGGGGAGCCGATGAACTGCGCCACGAACTCGTTTTCGGGCTTGTTGTAGAGCGTGAGCGGGCTGCCGACCTGGCTGATCCCGCCCCCCGCCAGCACCACGATCCGGCTGGCCAGCGTCATCGCCTCGACCTGGTCGTGGGTCACGTAGATCATGGTGGAATCGGGCATGGATTCCTTCAACTGCGCAATCTCGATCCGCGTGGCGACCCGCAGCGCGGCATCGAGGTTCGAGAGAGGTTCATCGAACAGATACACCTTGGGGTCGCGGACGATGGAGCGACCGATCGCCACCCGCTGGCGCTGGCCGCCGGACAGCGCCTTGGGCAGGCGGTCAAGGTATTGGTCCAGTTGCAGGATCTTCGCCGCGCGCGACACGGCCTCGTCGATCTCCTGCTTGGACTTCTTGGCGATCTTCAGCGCGAAGGCCATGTTCTCGCGCACGGTCATGTGCGGGTAAAGCGCGTAGGTCTGGAACACCATGGCGATGCCGCGCTGCGCGGGCGGAACGTCATTGACCACCATGTCGCCGATTTCCAGCGTGCCGCCGGTGATCCTTTCCAGACCCGCGATCATGCGCAGCAGCGTGGACTTGCCGCAGCCCGAGGGGCCGACAAAGACGATCAGTTCCCCGGTCTTGATATCCAGGTTGATGTCGCTCAGCACCTTGACGTCGCCATAGGCCTTTTCGACATCGGTCAGCTTGAGGTCAGCCATCTGTCCCTCCCTTCCCTCGTGTTATCGTTTCTGGACCAGACATGGCTGCCAGGGTCCCAAATGCACCAGACCGTCCTCTCCCGGTCCGGAGCTGTTCAATTCCTGCCCGATGGTCACCCAATGCCCCTCGGGCAGGTGCAGGTTCACCGGCTCATGGCCAAGGTTGAAGGCGCAGAACAGGGTTTCGCCCTCGACCTCGCGGATGAAGGACAGCGTGTCGCCGTTCACATGCAGGTCGTGCAGGCTGCCCCGCTCCAGTGCCTTGTGCGCGCGGCGAAAGGCGATGGCCCGGCGGTAATGGTGCAGCAGCGCATCGGGCGCGCGTTCCTGCGTGTCCACGGCCAGATGCACATGCTCGCGCGCCACCGGCAGCCACGGGATCGCACGCGAAAACCCGCCGTTGAGTTCGTTCTGCGCCCAGGCGATGGGCGTGCGGCAGCCATCGCGGCCCTTGAATTCGGGCCAGAAGCGGATGCCATAGGGGTCCTGCAGGTCCTCGAACAGCAGTTCCGCCTCGGGCAGGCCAAGTTCCTCGCCCTGATAGAGGCAGACCGACCCGCGCAGGCACAGAAGCAGCGTGGCATAGACCCGCGCCGCCGCGGGGGACAGGCCCCAGCGCGAGATATGACGCACCACGTCATGGTTGGAAAACGCCCAGCAGGCCCAGCCATCCGGCGCCGAATAGTCCAGATGCCGCAGCACGGCGGCGATCCGGGCGGCCTCGGGGACATCGGGTGACAGGAATTCGAAAGCGTAGCACATCTGCACCTTGTCCCCGCCCGAGGTGTATTCGCCCAGGATTTCAAGGCCTCGCTGGGCGTCGCCCACCTCGCCCACCGCCGCTGCGCCGTAGAGATCCAGCAGCGCGCGGAAGCGGCGCAGGAACTCCAGGTTCTCGGGCTGGTTCTTGTCGTAGAGATGTTCCTGATAGTTGTAGGGGTTCACCGCCGGTGCGATCGAGGCATTGCGCTTTTCCGGCGGGCACGGCGGGTTGTCGCGCAACTCGCGGTCGTGGATGTAGAAGTTGATGGTGTCCAGCCGGAAGCCGTTCACGCCCCGGTCCAGCCAGAAGCGCGCGACGTTCAGAAGCTCTTCCTGCACCGCCGGTTCGTGGAAATTCAGGTCCGGCTGCGTGTCCAGGAAGTTGTGCATGTAGTACTGGCAGCGCGTGGTGTCCCAGGCCCAGGCCGAGCCGCCGAAGATCGACAGCCAGTTGTTGGGCGGCGTGCCATCGGGCTTGGCATCGGCCCAGACATACCAGTTGGCGCGGGGGTTATCCTTGCTCGACCGGCTTTCCTTGAACCACTGGTGCTGGTCCGAACTGTGCGACAGCACCAGGTCGATCAGCACCTTCAGCCCCAGCTTGTGCGCCGTGGACACCAGCAGGTCGAAATCCGCCAGTGACCCGAACATCGGGTCCACATCGCAGTAATCCGACACGTCGTAGCCGAAATCCTTCATCGGCGAGGTGAAGAAGGGCGAGATCCAGATCGTATCGACGCCGAGGCTGGCGATATAGGGCAGCCGCTCGACGATCCCCAGCAGGTCGCCGATGCCATCGCCGTTGCTGTCCTGGAAGCTGCGGGGGTAGATCTGGTAGATCACCGCCCCGCGCCACCATTCGGGATCCTTGCGGACCGCCTCGTCCGCGCGGAGGATGGATTGTGCGGGCATGTCCTTCATCCCGCTTACTTCACCGACCCGGCCAGCAGGCCGCGCACCAGGAAGCGTTGCATTGTGAAGAACACCACCAGCGGCACTGCAAGCGACACAAACGCCGCGCCCGCCAGGATGCCCCAGTCGCCCCCGCGCGAGCCCAGAAGGTCATCGGCGATCTTGACCGTCATCACCTGGCTGGCCGCACCCGAGGGCAGGAACACCTTCGCCACCAGCAGGTCGTTCCATGTCCACAGGAACTGGAAGATGGCGAAGCTGGCCAGCGCCGGGAAGCTGAGCGGCAGGATGATCCGCACGAAGATCTGGAAGTCCGTCGCCCCGTCCACCTTGGCGCTTTCGATGATGTCGCGCGGCAAGCCCACCATGTAGTTGCGCAACAGATATATCGCCAAGGGTAAGCCGAAGCCCGTATGCGCAAGCCATATGCCAAGGAAACTCTGCCCGATACCGATGCTCGTGTGCAGCGACAGCAGTGGCACCAGCGCAAGCTGCAAGGGCACCACCAAAAGCCCCACCACCGCGGCGATCAAGAGCCCACGGCCCGGAAAATCCATCCAGGCCAGCGCATAGGCCGCGAAGGCCGCAATGAGGATGGGAATGACCGTCGCTGGAATCGTCACTGTCAGCGTGTTGATGAAGGCCCGGTCCATCCCGTCCGCCGTCAGCACGGTGTTGTAGTTGTCCAGGGTGAACTGCGGCGGCGTCCGGGCCTCGAAATAGATCAGGGGGCCGCGGGTGCCGAAGCTCTCGTCATGTTCCAGCCGGAAGTCGCCGCTCTCCATCACCATGAGCGACGCGCCCGAGCGCAACTCGGCAGTGGTGCCAACGGGGAATTCACCGGGCTCCACCGCGCGGCTGCCAAAGGCGCTGATGCGGCCCGTTCCATCGGGGAAGCGGTCGGCCAGGGCCGGGTCGGCAAAGACATTGCCCTCGATCACGAAACTGCCGTTCACCTCGCGCTCGTTATCGGGGTCGGCGCGAGTGCGGAAGTTCAGGTCCACCGCCATGGGCGCCTGCCACCACCCCGAGTTGGAAATCTGGTCCCGGTCGCGGAAAGATGACACGAAAAGCCCGATGGTCGGCAGCAACCACAGCAGCACCAGCACCGCCACGGTGATGTTGACGACGATGGAAAGGCCCGATTTCTGTCCAGCGATATTGTCCATGATCCCTGCCCCTCCTCAGCGCATTTCTTTGTTGGCTTGCCGGATGTTCCAGATCATCACCGGCAGCACCAGGATCATGATGACAAAGGCCACCGCCGTCGCCCGCCCGTCATCGCGGAACATGTAGGTCATCA
>SKMI01000161.1 GCA_007121115.1 Paracoccaceae bacterium
CGGTTCGGCAATATCACCGTGGTCGCCGGGCTGGGCTTCGAATTGCAGTCGGTGGCGGCCGCCGTGGTCGGTGGGGTGAATATCTTCGGCGGCTCGGGGCTGGTGCTGGGGGCGTTTCTGGGCGCGGTGCTGGTCAACCTGATCGACACCTCGCTGGTGCGCTGGCAGCTTGTCACCGAATTCTGGCGCGAGGCGGTGCTGGGCGCACTGATCCTGATCTCGGTTGCGGTGGACGCGGTGGTGATGCGCCGCCTGACATGGATGCGCGCCATGCGCCAGCGCGCCGCCATGGCGCGCCGCCGCGCCGCCGCCCCGCCACCCGAGCGCGAGCAGAGGGAGGCACTGCGATGACCGATCAACCCGCAGGCTTTCGCGGCATGATCCGCCGGATGCAAAGCTGGGAGGGGTTTCTGCTGGCGGTGCTGCTGTTCATCATCCTGATGAATACGGCGCTGACGCCGCAATACATGACCGTTTCCAACCAGATCAACCTGTTCCAGCTGTCGATCGAAAAGGCGATGGTTGCGCTGGTGATGACCTTCGTCATCGTCAATGCGGAAATCGACCTGTCAGTGGGCTCGATGATGGGGCTGTCGGCCTGTGCGTTCGGCTGGCTGGTCAACAGCGGCGTTGATGCGGGCGCGGCCGTGGTGATCTGTCTGGCCATCGGCGCCGCCGGGGGGGCGTTCAACGCGCTGTTCATCGTCCGCTTCGGCCTGCCGTCGCTGGTGGTGACGCTGGCCACGCTGATCGGGTTCCGGGGGCTGGCCCGCGTGCTGGTCGAGGATCGCGGCTACGGCGGGTTCCCGGACTGGTTCACCACGCTGGGCCAGCGCGGGCTGGTGGGGCCGGTGCCGCTGTCGGTGATCCTGTTCTTCGCGCTCTTCGCGGTGTGTTTCGTTATCCTGCAGCGCACGGGCTTCGGGCGGCGCACCTATGTCATCGGCACCAACCGCGAGGTGGCGGAATACGCAGGCATCAACACCGGGCGGCACAAGGCGGTGATCTTCATGGCCTCCGGGCTGGTCGCCGCGCTGGCGGGGCTGTTCTATGCCGCGCGCGTGGGCGCGGTGCGGGGTGATGTGGCCTTCGGGTTCGAGCTGGACATCATCACCATCGTGCTGCTGGGGGGAGTCAGCATCTTCGGCGGCGTGGGGACCATGGTGGGGGTGTTCCTGTCCATCCTGATCGTGCTGAACCTGCGCAACGGCATGGCGTTGCAGAACATCACCGGGCATATCCAGACCGGTGTGATCGGGGCGCTGTTGATCGCCTCGGTGATCGTGCCCCGGCTGAAGCCTGGCGCCCTGCTGGCGCGGCTGCGCCCACCCGTGGCAGAGAGGCGCCCATGAGCAAGCTGTCCGACAGTCTGAGCGCCCCCATCAAGCGCGAATCCGTGGCCGAGATCGTGGCCGGGCGGATTCTGGAGCTGGTCTCTTCCGGGGCGCTCAAGGCCGGGGACCAGTTGCCGCCCGAGCGCGAGCTGGCGCGGCTCCTGAACGTCTCGCGCCCCTCGGTGCGCGAAGCGGTGCGCGGGCTGGCGCTTCTGGGCGTGGTCAACAGCCGTCAGGGCGGCGGCATCCACATCAGCGATCTGGACGCGGCCACGCTGCTGGGCCCGCTGCATTTCTACCTCACGCTCGAGGACATGAACGTTGCCGAGCTTTACGACGCGCGCATCCTGATCGAAGGCGACGTGGCCCGGCAGGCGGCGCAGAAGATGCCGGACGTGGCGCTGGACGCGCTCGAAGACATCCTGCGCGCGCAGAAGGACACGCTCGACGACCCCGAAGCCTTCCGCGCCTCGGATTTCGCCTTTCATCAGCGCATCTGGGAAGGGTCCGGCAACGGGTTCCTGAAGCGCATCGGCGAAAGCCTGAACGTGATCGGGCTGGACTTCCGCAAGCGCGCGTCGGAAACCAAGGGGGTGCTGGAGCAGAGTTTCAGGGACCACACCGCGCTGCTGGCCGCCCTGCGCGCCCGCGACCCGGACGCGGCGGCGGCGGCGGCGGCGCAGCACATGCGCAACGTCTACCAGTCTACCGTGGAACAGGAGGAAGAGTGATGGCACGCATCGGCTTGGTCGGTTGCGGCTGGTGGGCCGCGTTCAACCACATCCCCGCCGTGCAGGAAAGCGATCGGGGCGCGGTGGTGGCGATCTGCGATCTGGACCGCGCGCGGCTGGACCGGGTGGGTGATGAATTCCGCATCGGCGCGCGCTACACCGATCTGGACCGGATGCTGGCGACCGAGGCGCTGGACGGGCTGATCGTGTCCACCCCGCATGTGGCGCACACCGAACCCGCGATTGCCGGGCTGAAGGCAGGCGCGCATGTGATGGTGGAAAAGCCCATGGCCACCAGCGCGGGCGACGGGCGCGCGATTGCGCGGGCGGCGGAGCGGGCAGGCAAGCAGGTGCTGGTGCCCTGTGGAATGAATTTCACCGATTTCTCGCTCCGCGCGGCGGCGATGGTGCGCGAAGGGCGGATCGGCCGCATCCGCCATGCGGTGTGCCAGATGGGCTCGGCGCTCGATGACCTGTTCGCCGGGCAGCCGATGCTGGAAACCGCCGATCACATGTTCCGCCCGCCCGCGTCGACCTGGGCCGACCCGGCGCGCGCGGGCGGCTATGGCTGGGGGCAGATGTCGCACGCGCTGTCCTGGCTGTGCCATGTGGGCGATCTGGCGTTTGCGGACCTGTTCGCCATCACCGGCAAGTCGCCCGCCGGGGTGGATTACTATGACGCCGCCGTGGGCCACACCCGCTGCGGGGCGACCGTGTCGCTGTCGGGGTCCTCGACCGTGCCGAAGCATGTGGGCATGCACATGGATATCCGGATTTACGGGACCGAGGGGTGCCTGTTCTTCTCCAACGCGCCAGCGCGGCTGGAGTTGCGGCGCATGGATGCCGCCGACGAGGTGATCGAAATCAGCGATGAAGACGCCGCCTATGACGGTCGCCTGCCGGTGCACCATTTCGTCCGGCTGTGTGCGGGCGAGAAGATCGACAATGCCGCCGACGGCGAGAACGGCGCCCGCGTGACCGAGGCGCTGGCCGCGCTCTATGCCTCGGCCGAAAGCGGCCGGACCGAGTTCATCAAGGCCCCCGCCCTGACCGGAGAGACGCCATGAAACTGTCGCTGACAAGCTGGTCCATGCCCGCCTGCACCCTGCAGGAATGCGCCGACATTTCCCGCGCGCTGGGGATCGGCGCGCTGGACGTGGGGCTTTTCTACGCCTCGGCGCTGGACCGCGACCAGATCCTTTCGGACCCGGCGGGGGCGGCGGAATGCGTCCGCGCGCTGGGGGTCGATCTGCCCAATTACTACCACCTGTTCGGCGAGGGGCTGGCGGGCCGTAACCTGGCGCTCCCCGGCACGCTGGACGCCAATGCCCGCGATCTGGAGGCGGTCATGCGCTTCGCCGATGCCGCCGGGATCGCCACGGTCTTCATCCTGCCGGGCGTCATCAACCCCGGCCAGTCGCGGGGCGATGCGGCGCGGGTGTCGCGCGAAAGCTTGAAACGGCTGGGCGAGCTGGCGGCGTCCTTCGATGCCAAACTGTGCTTCGAACCGCACGTCCATTCCCTGGCCGAATCCCCGTCGCTGGTGGCTGATCTGGTGGCGGAAACCGGGGTCGGGCTGGCGCTGGACTATTCGCACTTCGCCTGCCTCGGCTACCGGCAGGAGGAGGTCGACACCCTCGCCCCCCACGCCGTCCACGTGCACCTGCGCCAGGCCCGGGTGGGCGCGCTGCAGACGAAATACGCCGAAGGCACCCTGAACTTCCCGGCCATGTTCGGCACCCTGCGCGATGCGGGCTACACCGGGGCGCTGGCCATCGAATACGTCCATCAGGACTACATGAACACGCTGTGCGAGGATGTGCTGACCGAAACCGTCACCATGCGCGACGTGTTCCGCAACTGGAAGGAGGCAAGCTGATGCCCGGATATGCCTGGGTGCTGGAAGTCCGCCCCGGATACGAGGACGAATACAAGCGCCGCCACGTTGAAATCTGGCCCGAGATGCTGGAGACCCTGCGCGAGGCGGGCATCCGCAACTACAACATCTTTCGCCACGGGCTGACGCTGTTCGGCTATTTCGAAACCGACGATCTGGCGGCGACGCAGGCGAAGCTGGCGAAAAGCGACGTGAACGCGAAATGGGGGGAGTGGATGGGCCCGATCATGAAGGTCGAGATCGACAGCCAGACCAGTTTCCCCTTCCTGCTGCCGCGCCAGTTCTACATGGAATAGGCCCACGCCGCGCGACCGCCCAAGCGGCCCGCCCGCAGGGCTGCGCCCTTGGGGTGTGCAGGGCGGGCCAGGGTGCCACGTGGCTCCGCGCGGAAAGCGGGGTTGATCCCCCACGATTTGCATCGCGGCTATGGCCGTCTTGGCATGGCAGTTATACTGCAACCTTCCGGGGCTCACCGGAGACTGCCGATCGAGGCACGAGGCGGTGCGCGCGCTGAGACGGCGCTCCCCTCCGCCAGACCGGGACGCAAACATTTCACATGTGAATTCTCGCCCCGCGCGCCTATATCTTGCACAGGACCATGCCCCGGAGTGCCCGCGTGAAGCTCGCCGATCTGATCGACCCGTTCCAGCCCGCCCCGGGGCCACCGCCGCGCAGCCTGTGGCGGTTCATTGGCTGGGGCGTTTCGGGCGCCTGGCCGGTACTGATCGGCGCCGCCCTGCTGTCGGCGCTTGCTGGCGTGACCGAGGCGATGTCGGCGCTGCTGCTGGGCGCGGTGATCGATGCGGCGCTGGCCAGTGGGCCGCAATTGTTCTTTGCCGAAAACACATGGCTGATCGTCGGCTTCGTGCTGTTCTTCGTGGTGCTGCGCCCGGCGGCCTTTGGCCTCTCGTCGGCGGCCAACACCATCGTGGTGCAACCCAACGTCAACGTGCTGGTGCAGGCGCGGCTGAACCGCTGGACGCTGGGCCAGCCGGTGACCTTCTTCGACGATGATTTCGCGGGCCGGATCGCCCAGAAGCAGGTGCAGACCGCCCGCGCCCTGACCGATGTGGCGAACGAGGCCATCAATACCGTCTCCTTCGCGCTGGCCTCCATCGTTGGCTCGGTGGTGCTGCTTCTGGTCATCCATCCGGCGCTGGCGCTGGGACTGGCCGTGTGGATGATCGGCTATTTTGCCCTGATCCGCCATTTCCTCCCCGCCGTGCGCGAACGCTCGGGCGCGCGGGCGGGCGCGCGGGCCATGGTCAGCGGGCAGGTGGTGGACACCATCACCAACATCAAGACGGTGAAGCTTTTCGCCCATGCCGATCACGAGGATCGCGCCGCGCTCAACGCGATGGACGTGTTCCGCGACCGCGCCATCGACTTCGGTCAGGTGCAGGCGGCGTTCCGCTTCTGGTTGATGGCGGTGGCAGGCGTCCTTCCGGTGATGCTGATCGGCGGCGCGGTCTGGCTGTGGTCCCTGGGCGCGACCAGCCCCGGCGACATTGCCGCCGCCGGCGCCGTGTCGATCCGCATCGCGCAGATGACTGGCTGGGTCAGCTTTGTCATCATGACGATCTACGGCAACCTGGGCGAGGTCGAGGACGGGATGAAGACCCTGACCCCCGAACCCACGCTGGTCGATCACCCGGACGCGGTGGACCTGGGCCGGGCCGGGGGCGCGGTGCATTTCGACGGCGTGAACTTCGCCTACGGCCGCCGCTCCGGCGGGGTCGAGGATATCGACCTGAACATCCGCGCGGGCGAGAAGATCGGCATTGTCGGCGCCTCGGGGGCGGGGAAGTCCACGCTGGTGGCGCTTCTGCTGCGGCTTTACGATGTGGAGGGCGGGCGCGTGCTCGTCGATGGCCTTGACGTGCGCAAGATCACGCAGGAAAGCCTGCGCCGCCAGATCGGCATGGTCACGCAGGAAACCGCCATGTTCAACCGCTCGGCGCTGGACAACATCCGCTACGGCCGCCCCGATGCCACGCGGGCCGAGGTGGAGGCCGCCGCCCGCGCCGCCGAAGCGCATGACTTCATCCTGGAGTTGCAGGACCACACCGGGCGGCGGGGCTATGACGCGCACCTGGGCGAACGCGGCGTGCGGCTTTCCGGCGGGCAGCGCCAGCGGATCGCGCTGGCGCGCGCGTTTCTGAAGAACGCGCCGATCCTGGTGCTGGACGAGGCCACCTCGGCGCTCGATTCCGAGGTCGAGGCGGCGGTGCAGGGCTCGCTCGACGCGCTGATGGCGGGCAAGACGGTGCTGGCCATCGCGCACCGGCTGTCGACCATCGCCGCCATGGACCGGATCATCGTGCTGGAGGGCGGGCATATCGTCGAACAGGGCAGCCATGAGGCGCTGCTTGCACGCGGCGGCGTCTACGCCCGATACTGGGGCCGCCAATCGGGCGGATTCATCGGGACGGAGGAAGCGGCGGAGTGAGCGGCGGAGTGACTGGCATGGACCTGGAAACCGTGGCGCCGGAGGTGTTTGGCCGCGCCCTGCGCGGGGTCGGGGTGAACCTGCTGTGCCGGGACGTGCGGACGGTGGCGGGCTTCGCGGCGCAGGTGCTGGGGCTGGCGGTGCATCGGCTGAGCCAAGACTTCGCGCTGCTGGAGCATGACGGCATGCTGATCCAGTTGCATTCCGATGGCAGCTTCGGCGCGCACCCCTTGCTCGCGCTGGTTCCCGAGTCCGGACCGCGCGGCGGGGCGGTGCAGGTTTTCCTCTTCGGGCTGGATCCCGATGCCACCTGCGCCCGGGCCGAGGCCGCGGGCGCCTTGGTGCTGGAGCCACCGCGCGACAAGCCCCACGGGCTGCGCGAGGCGACGCTGCTCTCGCCCGAGGGGCACGCGTTTTCGCCCGCCGTGGCGCTTCCGGAATGATCCCCGCATGATCGCCGTAGAGCGGCTGGACCTGCGCGGCGAGGGCGTGGCCGGGGACCTGCGCATCGCCCGCGCCCTGCCGGGCGAGGTGGTGGAGGGCGAGGCGCAGGACGGGCGCATCGCCGCGCCGCGCATCGTCACCCCGTCGCCCGACCGGGTCCGCGCCCCCTGCCCCCATTACCGCGCCTGCGGCGGCTGCGCGCTGATGCACGCCTCGGACGCCTTCGTGGCGGCGTGGAAGGTGCAGGTGGTGGAACGCGCGCTGGCGGGGCAGGGGCTGGAGGCGCTGTTCGCACCGATGCACACCTCGCCCCCCGGCACGCGGCGGCGTGCGGTGCTGGCCGGGCGGCGGCTGAAGCGCGGTGCGCTGGTGGGGTTTCACGGCCGCGCCAGCGACACCGTGACGGCGATCCCCGACTGCCGGTTGCTGCACCCAGACCTGATGGCCGCGTTGCCGGTGCTGGAGGAGGTGACGGGCCTGGGCGCCCCGCGCGGGCGGGCGCTGGCGCTGACGGTGACCCGCAGCGATGCCGGCGTAGATCTGGCCGTGCGCGGCGGCAAGGCACTGGACGGGCCGTTGCGCGCAGCCCTTGGTGCGCTGGCGGGGCGCGCAGGGCTGGCGCGGCTGGCCTGGGACGGCGAGGTGATCGCGCTGGCCGCCCCGCCCGCGCAGATCTTCGGGCGCGCGCAGGTGGTCCCGCCGCC
>SKMI01000008.1 GCA_007121115.1 Paracoccaceae bacterium
CGGCTGATGCGCTCAACCGTTCGAGGCCGCGAGCGAGATGTTGGGTCGCCGCTCGACCGGGGGCGGCCCGGCGTGGGTGTCCATGAAGTCCATCACCAGCGGCCGGATGTTGTTGCGCCAGCTCTTGCCCGCGAAGATGCCGTAATGCCCCGCGCCCTCTTCCAGATGCTTGGCCTTCTTGCTGTCAACCAGCCCCGTCAGCAGGTCCAGCGCCGCAAGACACTGGCCCGGCGCGCTGATGTCGTCCTTGGACCCTTCGACCACCTTGACCGCGACGCTGGTGACCTTGCCGAAATCGATCTGGTGCCCGTCGACAACGAAGGCGTTGCGCGCGATCTCGCGGCTCTTGAAGATACGCTCCACGGTCGACAGGTAGAATTCCGCCGTCATGTCCATCACGGCCAGATATTCGTCATAGAAGCGGTTGTGCTTGTCGCGCTCGCGCCCATCGCCCTTGGCTTCGGCGTTGATCTTGTCCGAAAACGCCTGGGAGTGCCGTTCGGCGTTCATCGAGATGAAGGAGGCAAGCTGCAACAGCCCCGGATAGACCATGCGCCCGACGCCGGGATACTTGAAGCCCACGCGCTGGATGGCCAGATGCTCAAGCTGCCCCATGGTGATACGGCGGCCGAAGTCGGTGACCTCGGTCGGGGCCGCGTCGGGGTCCACCGGGCCGCCGATCAGGGTCAGGGTGCGCGGCTGGGCTTCGGGCTCCAGTTCGGCCAGATAGGCGGTCGCCGCCAGCGCCAGCGGCACCGGCTGACACACGGCAATGACATGCGTATCCGGTCCCAGATGGCGCATGAACTCCATGAGGTAGAGGGTGTAATCCTCGATATCGAACTTGCCTTCCGACACCGGAATGTCGCGTGCGTTGTGCCAATCGGTCACCCAGACCTCGCAATCGGTCAGCAGCGAGGCCACCGTGGAGCGCAGGAGCGTGGCATAGTGCCCCGACATGGGCGCACACAGCAGCACCCGGCGGGGTTTTTCGGGGCGACCATGCACCTTGAACCGCAGCAGGTCGCCAAAGGGGCGCCGGATTTCGGGGACCAGTTCCACCAGATGGTCGCGCCCGTCGGCGCCGACCACGGTGCGCACGCCCCAGTCGGGCTTGATCACCATGCGCGCGAAACTGCGTTCGGTCACCCGGCCCCAGGCGGACATCATCTTGAACATGGGATGCGGGACAAGGCCCCAGATCGGATAGGAAGCAAAGGCACGGGCCGAGGCCCCCATCCACTCGTTCGTGTTCCTGATGGTTTCCATCAGGTCGTACGTCGCCATATGCTTCATTCCGTCTCCTTCCGGGGGAACCCCGTGCTCTTTCGAATCGCCGCTTCCCCCCGGACCCGCACGGCGTTATGCTGCACATGCGAAGATAGGGGGGATTTTCTGTCATGACAACTTCCGAATATGAAGATGGTCCAAAGGTCGAGCGTCTGAAGGAAAATCTTGCCCGGATCGAGGAGCTGACCCAGCGGCTGGTCGCGGCGCTGGCGCAGCGGGACATGCCCAAGCCTGAATTGCAGGCGCCGGATCACAGCCTGTTCCTGAAAGCCAGCACGGCCTATTGGGCCGAGATGATGCACAACCCCTCGAAAATCCTCGAACTTCAGGTCAATTACTGGGGCAAGACGCTGAAGCATTATGTCGAGGCGCAGGAGGCGCTGCGCACCGGCAAGCTGGCCGCGCCCGAGGACAACACGCCCGACGATCGCCGCTTCAACAACCCGTTGTGGAAGACGCACCCGTATTTCAACTTCGTCAAGCAGCAGTATCTGATGGCCGCCGAAGCCGTGCAGGACGCGGTGCAGGCGCTGGACAACGTGGAGGAGGTTGACCGCCGCCGGATCGAATACTTCACCCAGCAGATCGTCGACATGATGGCGCCGACGAATTTCCTGGGCACCAACCCGGACGCGCTGGCCAAGGCGGTGGAGACCGAGGGCGAAAGCCTGGTGCGTGGGCTGGAGAACCTGGTGCGCGATGTGGAGGCCAACAAGGGCGAGTTGCTGGTCACCCTGGCCGACCGCGATGCGTTTCGCGTCGGTGGCAACATCGCCACCACCCCCGGCAAGGTGGTGTTCCGCAACCGCATGTTCGAACTGATCCAGTATGCGCCCACGACCGAGCAGGTGCATCGCACGCCGCTGGTGATCTTTCCACCCTGGATCAACAAGTTCTACATCCTGGACCTGAAACCCAACAACAGCCTGATCAAGTGGATCGTCGATCAGGGCTACACGCTGTTTGTGGTCAGCTGGGTCAACCCGGACCCCAGCTACGCCGAAGTGGGGCTGGATGAGTATGTTTCCGAAGGATACCTGGAAGCGATCCGGGTCGCCAAGGAGATCACCGGCGAGGATCAGATCAACGCCATCGGCTATTGCATCGCGGGCACTGTGCTGTCGCTGACGCTGGCGCTTCTGGACAAGCGCAAGGACAAGTCCGTGCGCTCGGCCACGTTCTTCACCACGCTGACCGATTTCTCGGACCGGGGCGAGGTTGGCGTGTTCCTGGAGGAGGATTTCGTCAGCGGGATCGAGGACGAAGTGGCCGACAAGGGCATCCTGCGCTCTATGTTCATGACCCGCACCTTCTCCTTCCTGCGGTCCAAGGACCTGATCTACGGCCCGGCGATCCGCAGCTACATGCTGGGCGAATCGCCGCCCGCTTTCGACCTGCTTTACTGGAACGGGGACGGCACCAACCTGCCTGCGAAGATGACGGTGCAGTATCTGCGCGGTCTGTGTCAGGAAGACCGCTTCGCCGCGGACAGCTATGAGATCTGTGGCGAGAAGGTCAGCGTGAAGGGCGTGAAGCTTCCGCTCTGCGCCATCGCCTGCGAAACCGACCACATTGCGGCGTGGAAATCCAGCTTCCGTGGCGTGTCCAAGATGGGCAGCCGCTCCAAGCAGTTCATCCTGTCGCAATCCGGCCATATCGCCGGGATCGTCAACCCGCCGTCGAAAAAGAAGTACGGCCATTACACCGCCGATGGGCCGCTGGACGATCCCGAAAGCTGGCGCGAACGCGCGGATTTTCACGAGGGGTCGTGGTGGCCGCGTTGGGAAGAGTGGTTGCGCAAGCGCTCCGGCGCCAAGGTCGATGCGCGCACGCCCGGCGATTCGGGCTATCCGGCGCTGGCGGACGCGCCGGGGACCTATGTTGTGGCGGTGCCGGACGACGAAAAACCAAAGGGTTAGAGGGTCAGCCCAAGAATTTTTCTGCACCGCAGAAAAAATCCTTGAAATGCTGCGCTGCAGCAAGCATATTCCTGTCAGACGCAGAAACCGGACCCCACCCCACACCCTCCGGTGCGTGAGACAAGGAGCATGATCATGACCAGCAACGACTACACCAAGATGATGAAAGACATGATGGGCGCTTTCCCGATGGACACCGCCGCCATGCAGGAAGCTTTCAAGACCCAGGCCGCCCTGACCGAGCGCATGAGCAAGGTCGTCCTTGAAGCCGCTGAAAAGTCGACCGAGATCTCGACCAAGTGGACCAAGAACACCCTCGCCAAGGTCGGCGAAGTGTCGACCGTCAAGGCTGAGCCCGCAGACTATTCCAAGGCGATGACCGATTTCGCTTCGTCTTCGGCCGAGATGGCCGCCGAGAACATGGCCGCCTTCGCCGAGATCGCGAAGAAGGTGCAGATGGAAACCGTCGAGCTGATGATGGCCGCCGGCAAGGACATGACCGAAGACATGACCGCCGCTGCCAAGAAGGCCACCGACGACATGACCGCTGCCGCCAAGAAGGCAACGGCCACCGCCGGCGCCAAGAAATAAGGCACGCGCGAAAAGCGCACCTTGCCTGAAACCGGTTCCTCCTCCCTGCCGGTGAATGGCCGAGGGCGGGTCCATTGCGACCCGCCCTTTCCTTTTGGCGCATGCTCGCATAGGCTTGCTGCAGCGCAAAAGGCAGGGGGAGAATGCCGTGGCCCAATCCGCAAAGTCCCAGCCGGACAAACCGCTGCTGATCAAGCGGTATGCGAGCCGCCGCCTGTACAACACCGAAACCAGCGATTACGTCACCCTTGACGATATCGCACGCCTGATCCGCGAGGGGCGCGAGGTGAAGATCGTCGACCTGAAATCGGGCGACGATCTGACCCGGCAATACCTGCTGCAGATCATCGCCGAACACGAAAGCCGGGGCGAGAACGTGCTGCCGCTCGACGTGCTGACCGATCTGGTGCGCAGCTATACCACGCAGGCGCAGTCGGTAGTGCCGCAGTTCCTGGCGATGTCCTTCGAGATGCTGCGCGAGGGTCAGTCCAAGATGGTCGAGAACATGACCAGCCTGCCGCATCCGATGGCCGGAATGCCCGGGTTCGAGGAATTGCAGCGCCAGCAGCAGGCCTTCCTCAAGACGATGATGGCCGGGTGGCCGGGCGTTGCCATGAGCGAGGGCGGGACCGAAGGCGCGCCGCCCGCCAAGCCCGAAAACGACGAGGATCTGGACAATATCAAGCGCCAGTTGGCCGAGCTTCAGAAACGCCTCGACACGATGAACAAGTGACGGGGAACAAGTGACGGGGAACAATTGAAGTGCTGAGCGCCGCAGTGCTGCGCCCTGCGCAAGAGCGGCCACTGCTTTCCGGCCTTTTGGCGCCACCGCGGCGTGCCAGGGAGCAGCAGGACGGCGTGCATGAGCAAGGCCGCAGCATACGCAAAACGGCGCCCCCGGGGCGCCGTTTTTTCAACTGGTCACGCGCACAGGTGCGCGCGATCTGACGGCACGCTCAGCTATTGCTGGGCTCGTTCTTGGGCTTGTCCGTGGTCTTGCGCTGGTCGGTTGCCGCCTTGACCGCGGGTGACGGGCTGCTCGGCGCCTTCGCGGGTGCGTTTGCCTGCGCGGGGGCGCTGCTGGCCGGTGCGGCGGCGGAGCGCGCGGCGCCGCCCGAATTGGCCGGTGCGCTGGTCACGGGGTCATCGGCCTTCTTGCGCGTGGTGGCCAGCGGGTCGTCCTGCCGCTGCACCGAGCCTTCGAAATGCGCTCCCGACTCGATGGCGATGGTCTTGTGGATGATGTCGCCTTCGACCCGCGCCGAAGAGGTCAGGCGCACCTTCAGCCCGCGCACCCGGCCGATGACGCGGCCGTTGATGACGATGTCATCGGCGATGATCTCGCCGCGGATGGTGGCGGTTTCGCCCACGGTCAGCAGATGCGCGCGGATGTCGCCGTCGATCACCCCTTCGACAACGATGTCGCCGGTGGTCTTGAGGTTGCCGGTCACGGTCAGATCCGACGACAGCACGGATGCGGCGGGTTTCGAGCGTGTGGATTGAGCAGCCTCCATCCCCGCGTCAGCCGCGCGGGGGCGGAACCCGGGCACCGACTCGGGGGCGTTGCGCGCGGGAGCGTCCTGCGCCGGCGTCGCCTTTGGGCCGGGTTCGTTGATACGGCTCTTAGAAAACATTCTGTCCTGCCCTTATGTACGTGATCGGATTTACGGCTCGGCCACTGACGCGGACCTCGTAGTGCAGATGCACGCCGGTCGAAGCGCCCGTGGTGCCCATACCACCGATTCGATCTCCACGCGAGACCCTTTGCCCGACCCGCACATCGATACGGTTCAAATGGGCGTAATAGGTTTCGATGCCGAAGTCGTGCTGGATCACCACCAGGTTTCCATAGCCGCCCTGGCGCCCTGCGGTCTTGACCACGCCGTCGGCGGTGGCGTGGATCGGCGTGTTGCGCGGTCCGGCCCAGTCCAGCCCGTTGTGCATCCGCGTGCGCCCGGTCAGCGGGTGGCGCCGTGGCCCGAAGCCCGAGGTCTGGCGCACGTTCCCCGCCGTGACCGGGCGCGACAGCGGCAGTCGCCCGGCGCCGATGCGGTAGCGGTTCAGCGTGTCCAGCCCGTTCAGGATTTCGTTCGCGCGCGACTCGGGGCTGTCGGGCGCCAGGCTGCCGTGGGTGGACACCGCAATCGGGCGCAGGGCGGGGGCTTCGGTCGCTGCCCCGCTGCGGACCGCCGACAGGATCTGCTGCGGCGAGACCCCGGCATTGCGGAAGGCGCGTTCCATCGGCACCATCGCCAGCTCGATCGCTTCTTCAAGCTGGCCGAAAATGCGGTTGCTGCGCTCGGCCATCAGCCGCGACTGCATGGCCATATGCTCAGCCTGCTGGCGATATTGCTCGGCCGTATGCGCGGCGGAGTCACGTTCGACAGCGGTGGTTTCAAGCGCGGCCAGCAGGAAATCCAGCGTGTCGATTGCATCGCGCGCGGTGTCGGCGGCGGTGCGGGCGCCGTTGCCGTCACCTTCGTAGCGCTGGACCATGGCTGCCAGTTCCGCGCGCGCCTCGTCGCGTTCGCGCACCGCGCGGCGCAGGGTGCGCTGGATGGTTTCTACCCCGGTTTCCAGTTCCATCCGGCGCTCTTCCGAGGCCAGCAGACTGGTCTGCATCTCGGAGACGCGGGCCATGGCCTGGCTGAACCGCTGGTGCGCGGCTTCGGTCTCGGCAGCGCGCCGGTCGCGCTCGGCGGCCAGATCGTTCAGGCGTTGTTCGTAGTTGGCCTGATCGCGCGCGACCTGATCGCGCAGGTTGCCGGAGCCTATGGAATCCATAAGGAGGATCGAGGTGGCGATGATAGACCAGGCCACGAAGGCCGTGGTGCCGCCGATGGCAATCGCCTGCGAAAGTGGCCGAAGACGGACGAAACGGGTCGCGCGGTCGGATTTCAGAAACAGACGCTGTTCGGGCAAAGCACGTTCAAGCCGCGCATTCAGCCGGTCGATCAATCGCTGCAATGGTTCGTCCCCGTGCGTTCGATGCGTTCTTTTGGGCTTTTACGACGCGGGCCTTCTGCTCATCCCGCAGCACATCATGTCCGCTGATTCGAGTGTTAGAACCTAGTTCACACAGCCGCAACAAATTTGAAACCTGTTGCGCGCCTGCATCATTGCCCCCGCGCAAGAATGAGCAAGAACCCGCCGATTCCGGGCGGTAGGCCGGGCACAACCGCAACCAGTGGCGGTGCGCCCGGCGCTGTCCGCTACAGGCTGTCCACTACAGGGCGCGCGTCGCCTCGAGCACCGCGTCGACGTGACCGGGCACCTTGACCTTGCGCCAGACCTGCGCAATCCGGCCCTCGCCGTCGATCAGGAAGGTCGCGCGCTCGATCCCCATGTACTTCTTGCCATACATGGCTTTTTCGACCCAGGTGCCATACGCCTCGCACACGCCGCCCTCTTCGTCCGAAACCAGCGCCACCTTCAGCCCGTGCTTGGCGATGAACTTGTCATGCTTGGCCACGCTGTCCTTGGACACACCGACCACCACGGCCCCCGCGGCGGCGAAGTCCTCGGCGGCTTCGGTGAAGCCGATCGCCTCCTTGGTGCAGCCCGAGGTGTCGTCCTTGGGGTAGAAATACAGCACCACCTTGGACGGGCTCAGGGCCGACAGGGTGAGCGTTTCGCCGCCGTCGCGGGGCAGGGTGAAATCCGGGGCGGTTGCGCCAATCTCGGGCATGGTCTGATCCTCACTCGTGGTTGATTGAATCCTCGTTGTAGGGGAAGCACGGCGGA
>SKMI01000119.1 GCA_007121115.1 Paracoccaceae bacterium
CCAGCAGCAGGGCCAGAAGCACATAGCCCCCGGTCCACCCCATCAGGAAGGTCGAGTTGCCGTAGCCCACAAAGGCAATCAGGCCGGCCATCGAGATGAACGAGGCCGCCGACATCCAGTCCGCCGCGGTGGCGGCGCCGTTGACGATGGGGTTGACCCCGCGCGAGGCGGCATAGAAGTCGGATGTGGACCCGGCGCGGGCCCAGATGGCGATCCCGATATAGAGGGCGAAGGACGCGCCCACGAATATCAGGTTGATGACAAACTGATCCATGTCTCAGGCCCTCACTCTTCTTCCACGCCGAACTCGCGATCGAGCCGGTTCATGTACCAGGTGTAGTAGAAGATCAGAACGATGAAGGTCAGGATCGAGCCTTGTTGCGCGAACCAGAAGCCCAGATCGGTGCCCCCCACGGGAATGCCCGCCAGCAGCGGGCGCAGAATGATGGCAAACCCGAAGGACACAAGCGCCCAGATCACCATGCAGATGGTGATGATCCGGATGTTGGCCTTCCAGTAGTCATCGGTCGATTTTTTCTCGGACATGAGACTCTCTCCCAAGTTTCCTCCTCGCTTCCCTGCCCCCCGCGCGGGGACAGGAAACTCTTGGCCAGCCGCCACCGGCCCCTGCGAGCGGGGTCGCAGGGCGGCGGCGCGCCGGGGCGCCAGAGCGCATGCCGGTTTTCCGGCTTTTACTGGACCGATACCTCCGTCACGATGGCGCGGAGCGCGCCGGCGATCTCGGCGATGTCACCCATCGCGTCGACGCGCCGCAGGACGCCCTTGCCCCCGTAATGGTCGATCAGCGGTGCCGTCTGTGTGTGATAGGCTTCCAGCCGCGCACGCACCGTTTCGGCATTGTCGTCAGCGCGGCGCGTGAACTCCGTGCTGCCGCATTCGTCGCAGACCCCGTCCACTGCCGGGGTCTTGAACCTGTCATGATAGCCCGCGCCGCACTTGGCGCAGGTGAAGCGCCCCGAGACGCGGTCCACCATCGCCGCGTCCTCGACCTCGAGCGAGATCGCGGCGGAGACACTGGTGCCGTGTTCGGCCAGCAGCGCCTCCAGCGCTTCGGCCTGAGCGGGGGTGCGGGGGAAACCGTCCAGGATCACGCCCTTGGCGGTGTCGGGCTGGGCGATGCGGTCGCGCAGGATGGCCAGCACGATCTCGTCGCTGACCAGCCCGCCCGCGTCCATCACCGCCTTGGCGGCCTTGCCGGCCTCGGTTCCTTCCTTGACGGCGGCGCGCAGCAGGTCGCCGGTGGAAAGCTGCACCAGCCCGTGCTCCTGCTCCAGCATCCGCGCCTGGGTGCCCTTGCCGGCGCCCGGAGGGCCCAGCAGGATCAGCACGGCGGGGCGGGTCATCGTATCATCCATGACGCTCACCCCCGGTTCATGCGGTTTTCGATCAGGTCATCGACCACCGCCGGTTCCGCAAGCGTCGAGGTATCGCCCAGCGCGCCGTAATCGTTCTCGGCGATCTTGCGCAGGATACGGCGCATGATCTTGCCCGAGCGCGTCTTGGGCAGGCCCGGCGCCCACTGGATCAGGTCCGGCGAGGCGATGGGACCGATCTCCTGGCGCACCCACTTGACCAGATCCTTGCGCAACTCGTCCGTGGGTTCGACCCCGTTCATGAGCGTGACATAGGCGTAGATGCCCTGGCCCTTGATCTCGTGTGGGTAGCCGACCACGGCGGCCTCGGCCACGACGTCATGGGCGACGAGCGCGGATTCGACCTCGGCGGTGCCCATGCGGTGGCCCGAGACGTTGATCACGTCATCCACGCGGCCGGTGATCCAGTAATAGCCATCCGCATCGCGGCGGCAGCCATCGCCAGTGAAGTAATAGCCCTTGTATTGCTGGAAATAGGTGGCTTGGAACCGCTCATGATCGCCCCAGACGGTGCGCATCTGGCCCGGCCAGCTGTCGGCGATGCAGAGCACGCCTTCGGCCTCGGCGCTCTCGACCACCTTGCCGCTTTCGGGTTCCAGCACCACGGGCTTCACACCAAAGAAAGGCTTGGTGGCCGATCCGGGCTTGGTGGGCACCGCGCCGGGCAGCGGGGTAATCAGATGACCGCCGGTTTCCGTCTGCCAGAAGGTATCGACGATGGGGCAGCGGTTCTTGCCGACGTGAGTGTTGTACCAGTTCCAGGCCTCGGGGTTGATCGGCTCGCCGACTGACCCCAGCAACCGCAGCGACGAAAGATCGTGCTTTTCCACCCATTCCGAGCCATGCGCCATAAGCGCGCGGATCGCCGTGGGGGCGGTGTAGAACTGGTTCACCTTGTGCTTGGCGCAGACCTCCCAGAAGCGGCCCGCGTCCGGATACGTGGGCACGCCCTCGAACATCAGCGTGGTGGCGCCATTGGCCAGCGGGCCGTAGATGATGTAGCTGTGCCCGGTGACCCAGCCCACGTCCGCCGTGCACCAGAAGACATCGCCGTCATGATAGTCGAAGGTGTATTGATGCGTCATGGCGGCATAGACAAGGTAGCCGCCCGAGGTGTGCACCACGCCCTTGGGGCGTCCGGTGGAGCCCGAGGTGTAGAGCACGAAGAGCGGGTCCTCGGCGCCGACTTCGGTATAGGCGCAATAGGGCGAGGTTTCAGCCATCTCGGCCTTGATGTCGATATCGCGGCCATCGACCCAGGTGGTCTGGTCGCCGGTGTGCTTGACGACGAAGCACTTGACCTTGTCCGAACAGTCGAACAAAGCCTTGTCGGTGTTGGTCTTGAGCGGCGTGCGCCGCCCGCCGCGCGGGGCGGTGTCGGCGGTGATCACGGCCACGGCCTCGGAGTCGTTGATCCGCTGCGCCAGCGCGTCGGGCGAAAAGCCACCGAACACCACCGAATGAATCGCCCCGATCCGCGCACAGGCCAGCATGGCATAGGCGGCCTCGGGGATCATGGGCAGATACAGAACCACCCGGTCGCCCTTCTTCACCCCGTGTTCCTTCAGCACATTCGCCATGCGCGAGGTCTGCTCCAGCAGTTCCTTGTAGGTGATGTGCTGGGCGGGGGTCGCCGGGTCATCGGGTTCGAAGATGATCGCGGTCTGATCGCCGCGGGTCACCACATGGCGGTCGATGCAGTTGGCGCTGACGTTCAGCGTGCCATCCTCGAACCACTTGATGTCTACACTACCGAAATCGAAATTGGTGTTCTTGACCCTGGAAAACGGCTTGATCCAGTCGATCCGCTTGCCATGCTCGGCCCAGAATGCCTCGGGGTTGTCGATCGACGCCTGATACATCTGCGCGTATCCGGCAGCATCCACATGGGCGCGCGCCACAAAGTCATCGGGCGCGGACACAAGCGGGGATTGCACCGTTTCGGACATGAATTCTCCTCCTGTCATGAGGCGGAGTCACGTCGCTCGCGGTCCCCCCCTCGAAATTTCAGCACCGAAGCAGGCGCTGCTCTTCCCTAGGGTCACCATAACGCATTCGTCAAAGAATGTGTAACTATTTTTTATAAAAGGGTTTTTTTGTGAATTATTTCGCCAATACCCAAAAAATAGTGTAAATTGTTTTCTCAAGGCGGCAGAAGCGCCTGATTTACATGGTATTCGCGCGCGACGCAATTGCGCATCTTGCCCTCGGCGCGCCGGGCGCGCGCCGCGGCGGCCCTACGGCGCCGCGCGCAACCCGACGCAGGCACCCTGCGCAAGACCGCGCGACACCCACAAGGAAACGGGGCAAGGCGCCGGTGATTCGCGCCTTGCCCCTTGCTTTCAGCAGCCCCTCACCGGCCCGGCGGAAGGGTCAGAGCGGGTTGTCCACCCGGATCGTGACCACGACGCGCCCCTGTGTCGGCTCCGGCCAGTGCAGGCGGATGCGGTCATTCGCCGGTCCCTCCTGCACATTGGCGT
The DNA here is from genome assembly GCA_007121115.1 of Paracoccaceae bacterium. Classification (GTDB taxonomy): domain Bacteria; phylum Pseudomonadota; class Alphaproteobacteria; order Rhodobacterales; family Rhodobacteraceae; genus Rhabdonatronobacter. Next base: position 3,875 of record SKMI01000119.1, read on the forward strand.
AGGGCATCTGCGTGCGCAGCGCCCCCTGCGCGCCGGTCGCCGGTCCCTCCATCACCAGCGACGCGACCGTGCGCGCCCAGCCCTCGAAGGGCAGTCGCGCGGCCGTGTCGATGGTCCAGGTATTGGCCGCCGTGTTCTGGTCATGACGGATCACCAGCGGGCTCTGGGCCGGGAAATCCACGCCGTTATAGGTGTTGTCGTCGAAGATGACATTCCGGAAGCGGCTGAAATTCAGCGTTGCATGGGTGGTGTCGATCCGGTCCACCCGGTCGATGCGCCCGTTGAAGGTGCGAAACACGTTGCCGCTGACATTCAGCCCCTGCAGGAAATGCCCCGGCCCGAACGGCTTGACCACCACAAAGGCGAACTGGGAGATGACATTGGAGCAGGTGAAATTGTTGCCCACCACCGTCAGCGCCCCGAAGGAGAAGCCGGTGTCATGTTCGGGAAAGGGCGAATGCTCGTTCGTCCATTCCAGATAGGTGTTGTCGATGTAGTTGCCGGTGACGGTGGTCTTGACGTTGGGCTGGGTCAGCACGATCCCCGCCTTTCGCAGGCCCTGCCCTTCAGTGTCCCCCTGAAAGTAGTGGTTGCCCAGGATCAGGTGCCCGGCCCCGTTCATGATGCCGAAATGGCCCCACATGACGGCACGGTTGTTGCGGATCTTGGCGTCGTTGGAGTTGACGTTGAACCCGACCGAGGTGCGGTCCTGCGCCGGCAGCGGCATGTCGGGGGCCAGAAACTGGCAATGGTCGATCAGCAGACCCTGGCAGCCGCGCCCGATCGAGGTGATGCCCCGGTCCTTGGGCCGGTTGAAGGTGCAGTCGTTGAAGCGGATGATCCCGCCGTCGCGCGGCAGCATCACCGCGCTGGCGGTGCTGCGGCACAGGAATTCGATGTGCTGGAACTCGAACCGGCGCAGGTTGTCGAAGCCCGAGAAATCCAGCGCATAGGCATCGCGCGTGAAGCTGTAGTTCTGCGTCCCCGCCCCGCCATGAAGCGGCTGGCTGAGCGTCACCGTGCCAGCGGCGTTGTTCTTGCCGCGGACATAGACCTCGCGGCCTACGCCGACACCGCCCAGACGCGCGCCGACCTGCACCGCGCCCATGTTGGACATGCCGCTCAGCGTGTTCGGGGTTTCGGGGTCATAGGTCGCCACGCGGCTGATGGTCTGGCTGTCCCAGGCGCTGCTGGTCGTTACCTCTATCTGCCCGTTGCTGATGGTGCGGCGCGAGACGAAATCGTCCAGATCGGCCAGGGCCGCCACATCCACCGGCGAGTCCAGCCGCACCCGCGCCCCGCGCAGATCGAAGGTCACATGCCCGGTGAAGTGGAACAGCGCCTGCACGCCCTTGCGAAAGCCCAGATCCTCGGACCCGAAGGCCGTGACATAGCTCGGCAGGTCATAGTCGGTCTGCAGCAGCAACCGGTGTTCGGGCTCCATCACCAGCGTGCCGATGAACCGCACCGGCCCCGGTATGGTCAGGTTGCCATCGATGCGGAAGCTGCCCTCGGGCACCAGCAGCGTGCGCGCCCCGGCCGCGTCCGCGGCGGCGACAAAGGCATCTCGGTCATCGGTGACCCCGTCGCCCAGCGCGCCGTAGTCGCGCACGTCGACAAGCCCCTGCTTGGCCTCCAGCCAGAAGGCGCTGACATCCTCGATGCGGATATCGTCGATCCGCACGGTGCCGCCATTGGGGCCGGTCAGGTCCAGGCCGAAATGGCCGAAGACCGGCACCGTGCCCCAGGCCATGTCCACGCCGGTGCGCGCGCCCGAGCCGACGATGGCCGAGACCACGACCACCTCGCCATAATCCTGCAGCGCAGTCGCAGGGCCGGTCTGCGGCACCGCGCCCACGTTGTTGCCCGCCGCGTTCCCGGCCCAGCCCGCGATCCGCACCTCGGGCAGGGCTCCGGCCAGCGCCTTGATCCGCACCGTGATCCGCACGTACAGGCCCGGCGGCATCGGCACTTCGCCCATCCAGCGCAACCGCTGGGTGGCGGCGGTCTTGACCATCTCCAGGCAGCCGCCAAAATTCGGGTCGGACGGGACAAAGGCCGCGTTGGGCGCGGTGTCCCATGTGGGTGTGCCCGGCCGTCCGGTCGTCTGCGACCACTGGTCCAGCCCGGCGGAAAACGGCGGCGGCATCAGCCCCAGCCCCTCGGTGACAGCCTTGTTCATGCGCGCCTCTCCTGTGACGACGTTCCGGAATACTGCGGCCCCGGCCTTGCGCACTGCCCCGCCCGGTCAAGGCGCAAGGCAACGCCACGCGCGCCTGCATCCACCCGGAGGGGCCCGTTCCGGCCTGATCTCCCGGCCGGAGGCCGACCGCCGACCAGCGAGGACAGATAACCCGGAACGGACAGCACGAGACCGTTTGCCCTGGGCCACAGGTCTAGCCACGATGCCTTAAGGTGCCGCCTGCGCGCCGTGCGCCCCGCTGCGCAACAGCGTGGCCTAGCCCAGCGCTCTGCGACCAAAGGATCGCGATCCGGAAAAGACGCTCTCCCGCCCCCGGCCAGGCGCGGCAAGCCGCCCCTGCGCAGGGTTGGGCCGGGCGCGCGCTGACGCGCGCGCGGTCATGCGCGCCGCTGACGAAAGCGCATCGCCCACACCTTCATCTTGCCGCCAAATACCCCGGGGGGAGTCGCCCGGAACGGGCGGCGGGGGGCAGCGCCTCCCTGCTTAGGTGCGGGTCAGCCCAGAAGCCCGGGCAGTTCCCCGACATTGCCCAGCACAAGGTCGGCATGAGGCGCCAGTTCCGCGCGCCCGGCCACCCCGGTCAGCACCGCCACCGTCACCATCCCCGCGGCGCGCCCGGCAAGCAGGTCATGGGTGCTGTCGCCCACCATCGCCACCCGCGCCGGGGCCAGCCCCAGATGATCGGCGCCATGCAGCAGCATGTCGGGGGCGGGTTTTGGCACCGGTCCGGAGTCGCAGCCAAGGATCAGGTCGAACTGCGCCGTGATCCCGGCCGCGTCCAGTTGCGCGCGGGCCGCCGCCTCGGCATCGTTGGTAACCACGCCCAGCGCCAGTCCACGCGCACGGAACCCCGCCAGCAGCGGCTGCAGCGGCACCGGGGGCACCATGCGCGCCGCGCCCGCACGCGCCACGGCATGGGCGCGCAACCGCTCGGCGCTCCATCCCGGCAGATGCGGCAGCAGCAGCGCGCAGACCTCGTCCAGCGTCCCGGCGATGAAAGGCGCGCCGGGGCGGAACCGCACCGCCGCCCGGTCGAAGCCGACCGCATCGCCCAGGGCGATGGCGTGGTCCAGGTCGCCCGCGGCCAGTTCGTCCAGCACCTCGGCCGTCCAGGCCGACCAGCTGCGGTGAAAATCGAACAGCGTGCCGTCCTTGTCGAATAGCAGCGCCTCGATGCCGCGCAGGTTCAGCATCCCCGTCACTCCAGACATTCGGTGACCCGGGCCCCGCGGGAGGTCAGCACCTCGTGGCACCCGAAGAGCGGGCGCACCGGGGCGCAGGTGTTGCTGCGCGCCAGACATTCGCCCTCGCAATCGCCGCGCGCTGTGCACCGTTGCCCTGCGTCCCGGGTCTGGAACAGGCACACCATGCCCCCAGTCCCGCCCGCGCCCATCGGCGACAGCGCGCCGCCCTGATCCGCGCAGGCGCGCCGCGCCGCGGCCAGCGCGGGGTTGGGGG